>JAKBBK010000076.1 GCA_021808525.1 Pseudomonadota bacterium | reverse complement strand
CTGCTTCTTGTTAATGATCGAGCTTCTTTCGAAGCGGTGCTGCGCGAAGCAGCGAAGAACGACATTCTTGCACAGCATTTTCGGTTCGTCAACACCCCGATGTCGTTCAAACTTCTGATCGCCATCGGCCGGCTTGATTCCACCTTCCTGCCGCCCCGCCGCACGACGCTTGCCGTGCAACGAAGAGGCGAGATTGTGCAGCTAAGGGTTGACCCTGTCAAGCGGGGAACCGAAGCCAGGCGTCAAGGCGGGTCTTGCGGCCTCGCAAGCTCCCCGCCCGGCCCTCAGAGCACCACGCGCACCAGGGGATGTGCGGTGAGCTCCCGGTACAGCGCATCGAGCTGCTCGCGGCTGACGGCGCGCACGGTGCAGGTGCAACTGAGGTAGTTGCGTCCGGTGGAGACGCGCAGCTCCATGGTCGCCGGCTGGAAATCCGGGGCGTGGCGCAAGACCACCTGGGAGATGGCGTCGGCGAAGCCTTCGACGTTGCGCCCCATGATCTTGATGGGGAAATCGCTGGGAAACACCCACGGACTCGCGTCCGCCTGCCGCGTCGCCTGCGAATCGGCCATCGCGCCCGCCCCGCCGCCTCAGCGCACCAGCCCGCGCCGGGCCGCCTCGAGCGCGGCCTCGGCGCGCGAGGAGATGTCCAGCTTGCGGTAGATCTGCTTGACGTAGTCGGCCACGGTGTGGCGCGACAGGGCCAGCTGCTGCGCGATCTCCGGCAGGGTATAGCCCTTGCCCACGCGCTGAAGCACCTCGGTCTCGCGTTCGGTGAGCGCGATTTCCGGCTCCTCGACCATGCCGGGGCGCAGCGGCTGCGCCGGCACCAGGCCGGGCGGCGGCACCATCGGCGCCGAAGGGTCGGGATGGAGCTCGCTGACGGCCGCGAAATGCTTGAGCATGCGCCGGGCCACCGAGGAGCTCAGCGGCGGCTCGCCATCGCGGATGCGCCGCAGTTGCGCCACCAGTTCGATCTCGGGGCGGTTTTTCAGCACATAGCCGAAGGCACCGGCCTGCAGGGCCGGAAACACATGCTCGTCGTCGTCCCACAGCGTGATGATCACGGCGCGCGCGTCCGGCTGCGCGGCGTGCAGCAGGCGCAGCGCATCCAGGCCGCTGCCGTCGGGCAGCGTGAAGTCGATCAGCGCCAGCTCGACGCTGCGCGAGAGCACCAGGCTTTCCGCCTGTGCCAGGGTTCCGGCTTCGCACACCGGCAAGGCCGGTTGCACCTGCGCGAGCAGCCGCGCCATCACGACGCGCGACTCGGCCAGATGGTCCACGATCAGGGTACAGCGCGGCTTGCTAGACATGGAGTTGCCCGACCAGACACAGACTGGATATCTGGAGGTGGTTGATACTTCCTAGATTACACAATTCGCGCGTTTCGCGAGGAAACCAAGATTTGTCGAGGCGATCGGCCGGGGCCCGGGCCTGGCGCAAGGGGCCCTGGAGACTCGGCGCCGCCCTGCAAGGAATCGCCGTCTTTCGACTCGACCGGCTCCGCGTGGACCCGGCTTGGCGCACAATTCACCAAAACTGTATCAGCATCCAGCCTCTCGTCAGGCTTTGCGCACCCACAAGCCACCTTGATCGTCAAACAACGCTTCGCTCCGCCCGACAACCTCCGCCTCGGCCACCTGTGCGGCCCGGTCGACGAGAACCTGCGCCAGATCGAGATCGCCTTCGACGTGGCGATCCGGCACCGGGACCACGAATTCTCCATCGAGGGCACGCGCGCGCGCTCGGCGCAGGCGCTGCTGCAGGCGCTGTGGCTGCGCGCCACCGAGGCGCTGAGCGTGGACGACATCCAGCTCGAACTCACGCAGGCGGCCCAGGGCCAGGAGCCCAAGCTGGGTGCCGAGCCCGGCGAGCCGGTGCTGCACACCCGCCGGGCCGGCCTGCACGGCCGCACCGCGCGCCAGAGCGAGTACATACGCCACATCCTCGGCCACGACCTGAGCTTCGGGCTGGGCCCGGCCGGCACGGGCAAGACCTTCCTGGCGGTGGCCTGCGCGGTGGACGCGCTGGAGCGCAACGTGGTGGAACGCCTGGTGCTCACCCGCCCGGCCGTGGAAGCTGGCGAGCGCCTGGGTTTCCTGCCCGGGGACCTGGCGCAGAAGATCGATCCCTACCTGCGCCCGCTGTACGACGCCTTGTACGACCTGCTCGGCTTCGAGAGCACGCAGCGTCTGTTCGAGCGCGGCACCATCGAGATCGCCCCGCTGGCCTTCATGCGCGGGCGCACGTTGAACAAGGCCTTCATCATCCTGGACGAGGCGCAGAACACCACGGCGGAACAGATGAAGATGTTCCTCACCCGCATCGGTTTCGGTTCGCGCGCGGTGATCACCGGCGACCTCAGCCAGATCGACCTGCCCCGCGGCGTGCCCAGCGGCCTGGCCCAGGCCGCGCAGATCCTGCGGGGCGTGCGGGGCGTGGCCCTGACCGAATTCACCAGCGCCGACGTGGTGCGCCATCCCCTGGTGGCACGCATCGTGGAGGCCTACGAGCGCGCGCAGTCGGGCGAGGCCGCCGCGAGCTCCGCGAGCCCCCGGCCACGCCGGGGCCGCTCCGCATCGTGAGCGCGGCCTCGAAGCGCGCGGGCCCGGCGAGAGCGGCCCCGCGCCCGGCCCTCGCGCTGGAGCTGTCGGTGCAGTTCGCCAGCCGCGAACACCGCGCCCAGCTGCCCCGGCACCTGCTGGCTCGCTGGGTGCGCGCGGCGCTGCGCCGAGGCCCCGACTCGAGCCGCGCGCCGGCCGCGCCGCAGCAGCCGGCATGCATCACGCTGCGATTCGTGGGCGCGGAGGAGGGCCAGCGCCTGAACCGGGAGTTCCGGCACCGGGACTACGCCACCAACGTGCTGACCTTCGCCTACCAGGCCTGGCCGCCGGTGGCCGACATCGTGCTGTGCGACAGCGTGGTCGCCCGCGAGGCGCAGGAGCAGGGCAAGGCCCTGCCCTCCCACTATGCCCACCTGGTGGTGCACGGGGTGCTGCATGCGCTGGGCTGGGACCACCTGCGCAATGCCCAGGCCCTGCGCATGGAGCAGGCCGAACGCGACATCCTCGCCGGGCTGGGCATCGGCGATCCCTATGCCCAGGGCGGAGGAAGAGGCGATGCCTGAGTCGATATCCGTGAAATCCCTGCCGCGCACCAGCCTGCTGGGGCGCGCGCTGGCGCGCGCCCACTGGCTGGCCCCGCCGCTGGGCGGGCTGCTGGCCTGGAGCTTCGGGCGCGAGCACGCCGCCGGCCTGGCCGTGGTGGCGCTGGCCGCCTTCGCCGCGCTGCTGTGGCACACGCCGCTGCGCGGCGCCGGCGCGCGCGCGCGCCGGGGCGCGCTGCTGGGCCTGGGCTTCGGCCTGGGCTGGTTCGCCACCGGCATCTGGTGGCTGTACATCAGCATGGCGGTGTACGGGGGCATGCCGGCCTTGCTGGCCGGCGCCGCGGTGCTGCTGTTCAGCCTGTACCTGGCGCTGTACCCGGCGCTGGGCTGCGCGCTGGCCGCGGCCCTGGCGCCGCCCGCCGGGCGGGGAGCCTGGCCGCTGGCCCGCGGCCTGGGCGCCGCGCTGGCGCTGGCGGGCGCCTGGACCCTGGCCGAAGTGCTGCGCGGCACGGTGTTCACCGGCTTTCCCTGGCTGGCGGTGGGCTACAGCCAGGTCGGCGGCCCGCTGGCCGGGGTCGCGCCGCTGCTGGGCGGCTATGGCGTGGGCTTCGTCACCGTGCTGGTGGCCGCCTTGCTGGGGCTGTCCAGCCAGCTCAGCCTGCGCGGCACCGCCGTGGCGGTGGCGCTGCTGCTCGGCCTGGCCCTGGGCGCCGGGCGCGTGGGGCAGGTGCGCTGGACCCATGCCGACGGCGCGCCGCTGCGCGTGGCCCTGCTGCAGGGCGACATCGCGCAAAGCGAGAAGTTCCGCCCCGAGAAGCTGGCGCCGACCCTGCACTTGTACGCAGGCTGGCTGGAACGCCTGCGCGCCGATCTCATCGTCACCCCGGAAACGGCGCTGCCCGTGCTGCCCGAGGATCTCCCGCCCCATTTCCTGGACCAGCTGCAGGACGCGCTGCGCGCGCACGGCACGCACGCGCTGGTGGGCATTCCCCTGACCCGCGGCGCGAACGGCTACACCAACAGCGTGATCGGCATGGGAGGGGCCCGGCCCTACCGCTACGACAAGGCCCACCTGGTGCCGTTCGGCGAGTTCATCCCCTACGGCTTCCACTGGTTCGTGCGCCTGATGAACATGCCGCTGGGCGACTTCGCCCGCGGCACCGTCGACCAGCCCTCCTTCCCGGTGCAGGGCAGGCGCATCGCCCCCACCATCTGCTACGAGGATCTGTTCGGCGAGCAGCTCGCGCAACGCTTCGCGTCGCCCGCGCAGGCCCCGAACGTGATCGCCAACCTCACCAACCTGGCCTGGTTCGGCGACACCATCGCCCTGCCCCAGCATCTGCAGATCGCCCGCATGCGCTCCCTGGAGTTCCAGCTGCCCAGCATCCGCGCCACCAACACGGGCATCACCGCGATCATCGACGCCCGCGGGCGGGTCACCGGGCAGCTCGCGCCCTACACCTCCGGCGTGCTGCTGGGCAGCGTGCAGCCGGCCGCCGGGCTCACGCCCTACGCCTGGCTGGCCTCGCGCCTGGGCTACGCGCCCGTGGTGCTGCTGGGCCTGCTGGCCCTGGTGCTCGCGGCGGCCGCGGCGCGCGCGCTGCCTACAATTCGCGACTGACCCTTCCCGTCCCGCGCCTGGCGCGGGGCGGCGCGCCCGCGCCAGGCCCAGCCAGATCCTCCTGTCATGCTCACCTTCCAGCAAATCATTCTTCAACTGCAGAACTACTGGGCCGAACAGGGCTGCGCGCTGCTGCAGCCCTATGACATGGAGGTGGGCGCGGGGACCAGCCACACCGCGACCTTCCTGCGGGCCATCGGCCCGGAGCCCTGGAACGCCGCCTACGTGCAACCCAGCCGGCGCCCCAAGGACGGACGCTACGGCGACAACCCCAACCGCCTGCAGCACTACTACCAGTTCCAGGTGGTGCTCAAGCCGGCACCGGAGAACATCCTGGACCTGTACCTGGGCAGCCTGCGCGCGCTCGGCCTGGACCTGAGGCGCAACGACATCCGCTTCGTCGAGGACGACTGGGAGAACCCCACGCTGGGAGCCTGGGGCCTGGGCTGGGAAGTCTGGCTCAACGGCATGGAGGTGACCCAGTTCACCTATTTCCAGCAGGTGGGCGGTATCGACTGCAAGCCGATCACCGGCGAGATCACCTACGGGCTGGAGCGCCTGGCCATGTACCTGCAGGGCGTGCAGAGCGTGTACGAGCTGCTGTGGACCCAGACCCGCGTGGCCGGCGAGACGCGCGCGCTGCGCTACGGCGACGTGTTCCACCAGAACGAGGTCGAGCAAAGCGCCTACAACTTCGAGCACAGCGATGCCGCGTTCCTGCAGCAGGCCTTCGCCGCGCACGAGCGCCAGGCACGCGAGCTCATGCAGCAGCGCCTGGCGCTGCCGGCCTACGAGCAGGTGCTCAAGTGCGCCCATTCCTTCAACCTGCTCGATGCCCGCGGCGCCATCTCGGTGACCGAGCGCGCCGCCTACATCGGCCGCATCCGCAACCTGGCGCGGGGCGTGGCGCAGGAATACCTGGACAGCCGCGCGCGCCTGGGTTTCCCGCTGGCGCCGCGCGAGTGGGCCGCCCAATGCGCCGCCGAACTGGCGCAGAAAAAGGCCGCCTGAAGCGATTCGCCGACCGCCCGGGCGCAGCACGCCGGGCCTGCCGGCCCCTGTTTCCGAACCAGCTCCCATGACCGCCGCCAATCTGCTTGTCGAACTGTTCGTCGAGGAACTCCCGCCGAAGGCACTGCCCCAGCTGGGCCGCGCCTTCGCCTCCGGCCTGAGCGAGGCGCTGCGAGCGCAGGGGCTGCTGCTCGAATCCTCCACCACCACCTCCTTCGCCAGTCCGCGGCGCCTGGGCGCGCATATCGGCCAGGTCCTGGCCAAGGCGCAGGACCGCGAGCTCAAGGTCAAATTGATGCCCGCCTCGGTGGGCCTGGACCCCAGCGGCCAGCCCAGCGCCGCGCTGCGCAAGAAGCTCGCCGCGCTCGGTCTGGACGAAGGCGCCGCGGCGCGCGTGGTCACGCAGGGCGAGGGCAAGGCCAGCACTCTTTACATCGACACCGTGGCCCCCGGGGTGGCGCTGCCCGAGGGCCTGCAGCGCGCGCTGGCGGACACCCTGGCCGAGTTGCCGATTCCGAAGCTGATGAGCTACCAGCTCGGCGACGGCTGGAGCACCGTCCATTTCGTGCGCCCGGCCCACGGCCTCGTGGCGCTGCACGGCGCCGAGGTCGTGGCGGTGCAGGCGCTGGGCCTGCAGGCCGGCCGGCGTACCCGCGGACACCGCTTCGAGGCGAGTTCCGAGTTCGTGGAACTGGCGCATGCCGATGACTACGAGCACAGCCTGCGCGAGCAGGGCGCGGTGATCGCCAGCTTCGAGCGCCGCCGCGAGGCCATCGCCACGCAACTGGACCAGGCCGCGCGCGAGATCGGCGGCGGCCTGCGCCCGCTGCACGACGAGGCGCTGCTGGACGAGGTCTGCGCGCTGGTGGAAAAGCCCCGCGTGCTCGCCTGCCGCTTCGACCCGCAGTACCTGGAAGTGCCGCAGGAGTGCCTGATCCTGACCATGAAGGCCAATCAGAAGTACTTCCCGCTGCTCGACGACCAGGGCCGCCTGAGCCACCGTTTCCTGGTGGTCAGCAACATCGACCCGCTGGACCCCTCGGCGGTGATCGAGGGCAACGAGCGCGTGGTGCGCCCGCGCCTGGCCGATGCCCGCTTCTTCTACGACCAGGACCGCAAGAAAAGCCTGGAGCAGCGCGTGGAGGGCCTGCAGCGCGTGGTCTACCACGCGCGCCTGGGCAGCCAGGCCGAGCGCGCGCGGCGCGTCGCGCACATCGCCACCGCGCTGGCGCGGCGCCTCGACCCGACCCTCGAGACCGCGGTGCGCCAGGCGGCGACGTTGGCCAAGGCCGACCTGCTGACCGAGATGGTGGGCGAATTCCCCGAGCTGCAGGGTGTCATGGGTCGCTACTACGCGCTGCACGACGGGCTGGCGCCGGCAGTGGCCGAGGCCATCGAGGACCACTACCGGCCGCGCTTCGCCGGGGACGATCTGCCGCGCGGCGCCACCGGGCTGTGCCTGGCGCTGGCCGACAAGCTGGAGACCCTGTGCGGCCTGTGGGGCATCGGCGAGCGCCCCAGCGGCGACAAGGACCCCTATGCGCTTCGCAGGCATGCGCTGGGCGTCGTGCGCATGCTGATGGAGCGCGCCGACGCATCGCGCGACTGGCTGCTGGACGATCTGCTGCGGCTGGCTTGCGAAGCCTTCGCCGGTGTCGAGGGCTTCCAGGACCCCTCGCAGGCGCTGCGGGACTTCGTCTACGACCGCATGGCCAACCTGCTGCGCGAGCAGGGCTATGCCGCGCGCGAGGTGGAGGCGGTGCTCAGCCTGCATCCGCAATGGCTGGGCGACGTGGTCGCCCGCCTGGACGCGGTGCGCGCCTTCGCCGCGCTGCCCGAGGCCCAGGCGCTGGCGGCCGCGAACAAGCGCGTGGCCAACATCCTGAAAAAATCCCCGGCGGCGGGCGGCCCGACGCTGCAGGAAGCGCTGCTGCGCGAGCCGGCCGAGCAGGCGCTCGAGCGCGTGCTGCGCGAACTGCAGCCCCAGGCGCTCGCCGCGCAGGCCCGCGGCGACCACACCGCGGCCCTGCAATGCCTGGCCGCGCTCAAGGCGCCGGTGGATGCCTTTTTCGACCATGTGATGGTCAACGTGGAAGACCCGGCGCTGCGTGCCAACCGCCTGGCGCTTCTCGAACACTTGCGCCAGGCCATGCGCCAGGTCGCCGACCTGGCCTGCCTGGCGGGCTGAACCCGCTTCCCGGGGGGGGACGATGAAACTGCTGATCCTCGATCGCGACGGCGTGATCAACGAGGACCGCGACGACTACGTCAAGTCGCCGCAGGAATGGGTGCCGGTGCCGGGCAGCATCGAGGCCATCGCCCGCATGCACCGCGAGGGCTGGCGCGTGCTGGTGGCGACCAACCAGTCGGCGCTCGGGCGCGGGCTGTTCGACACCAGCACCCTCAACGCCATCCACCTGAAAATGCAAAAGGCGGTGAGCGCCGCCGGCGGGCGCCTGGACGCGATTTTCTTCTGCCCGCATACGCCCGAGGATCACTGCGAATGCCGCAAACCCCGCTCCGGCCTGTTCCGCGAGATCGCCGCGCGCTTCGGGCTGAATGATCTGCAGGGAGTGCCCGTGGTCGGCGACACCCTGCGCGACCTGCAGGCCGCCCAGCCTCTGGGCTGCGCGCTGCACCTGGTGCGCAGCGGCAAGGGCGAACGCACCCTGGCCGGGGACAAGCCCCTGCCGCAGGGCACGCTGGTGCACGACGACCTCTCGGCCTTCGCCGACTGGCTGCTCAGCCAGCCGGCGCTGGCCTGAGTCTTCGGGGTCCGGCATGCGCACGATGGTTTCCTGGCTGCGTTCCACGCTGTACATGGCGTGGCTGATCGGCACGGTGGTGCCTTACGCGGTGGCCGCGCTGGCGCTGTCCCTGGTGCTGCGCGGGCGCCCGCTGTACCGCTTCTGCGTGGGCTGGGCCTGGCTGGCCTTGTGGGGCGCGCGCCTGATCTGCGGCATCCGCTGGCGCCTGCAGGGGCTGGAGAACCTTCCGCAGGGGCCGGCGATCGTGCTGGTCAAGCATCAATCGGCCTGGGAGACCCTGGCGCTGCCGCTGCTGCTGCCGCGCGCGCTGAGCTATGTGTTCAAGCGCGAACTCCTGATGGTGCCCTTCTTCGGCTGGACCCTGGGACGCCTGGACATGGTGCACATCGACCGCAAGCGCGGTGCGCAGGCCCTGGCGCGCATGCAGGAGCAAGGCTCCCGGCTGCTGCGGACGGGCTACTGGATCGTCATGTTTCCCGAAGGCACGCGCACCCCGCGGGGCAGGCAGGGCCAGTACAAGCCCGGTGGCGCCCGGCTGGCCCAGCTCACGGGGGTGCCCGTGGTGCCGATCGCGGTCACCTCGGCGCGCTGCTGGCCCCGCCAGGCCTTCATCAAGCGCCCGGGCGTGATCGACGTGTCGATCGGCGCGCCCATCGAGCCGCAGGGGCTGGAGGTGGCGCAGATCAACCAGCGCATGCAGGAATGGATCGAAGCGGAAATGCGCCGCCTCGATCCCGAGGCCTACGCCTCGGCCGGGCAAGCCTGAACCCCCGCCTCGCTCCGGCCCGATGCCCGCCAGCATGGATTCCGCCGCGCTGCAGTTCGACCTGTTCGGGGTGGGCGAACCGGCCACCCCGCCTGCCCCCGGCGCCGGACGCGCGCAGCGCCGCTTCGTGCATGGCGCGCACAGTTTCAGCTACGAACTGCGCCGTGCATCGCGCAAGTCCATCGGCATCCGCATCGATGAGTCGGCGGTACGGGTCAGCGCCCCGCGCTGGGTGAGCCTGGGGCAGATCGAGCAGGTGCTGGCCGACAAGGCGGACTGGGTGTTGCGGCAGTTGCGCCTGCGCGAGCAGCGCCTGCGGGAACAGCAATGCCTGCGCATCGACTGGGTGGACGGCGCCGGCCTGCCCTACCTGGGCGAGGTGCTGCGTCTGCGCCTGGCGGGACGTGCCCAGGGCATGGTGCGCCTGGACGAGCAGCAGGGTCTGTTGCTGCTTCCGCTGGATCCGGGCTGTGCCGCCGAGGCCTTGCGCGCGGCCACGCAGGCCTGGATGCGCGAGCGCGCGCTGGAGCTGTTCCGGCAACGCGCGCAGGAATTCGCGCTGCGCCTGGGCGTGCGCGTGAGCGCGGTGGGCCTGAGCTCGGCACGCACGCGCTGGGGCAGCGCCGGCGCCGACGGGCGCCTGCGCCTGCACTGGCGCCTGCTGCACTTCCCCCCGCACATCATCGACTACGTGGTCGCGCACGAGGTATCGCACCTGCGCGAGATGAACCACGGGCCGCGCTTCTGGGCCACGGTGGCCGGGATCTTCCCGCAGTGGCGCGAGGCGCGCGATGCGCTGCGCTCCAGCGTGCTGCCGCCCTGGTAGCGCGGAGTGCCAGCACGCGGCGAGGCGCCGGCCTCGTCAGGATTTCGTGAAGGGCCCATGCGCGCGGCGTTGACTCGCGCCGCGGCCTCGCGAGCGCCGATCTAGAGTTGCAGTCTGTAATGTCGCTTCATGAAAATTTCAGCGACATTACAGATCAAACCATAAATCTCCGAGGGGATTTCGCCGGACCCACACGCTCGGTGCGGGCTATGTCCATGACCTCCATTCGATCCCTCACGACCACCGCCTCCCCCCTGACCCCGGCTCGCCTGCGGGCGCGCACCGCGCTGCTCGCGCTGGGCAGCGCGGGGCTGCTCAACGCCTGCGGTGGCGGCTCGGCACCGGGCACCTCCGCCACGCCGCCGCGCAGCGCTCCACCTGGCCAGGCTGCCTCGCCGGGCTCGTCGCCCCCGCCGGTCGCGGCGCCCGAACCGATGCCCGGGCCTGCTGCCGGGCCGGCACCTGCCCCGACGCCCGCGTCGGGCCCGGAGTCGGCGGCGACACCAGCGTCGTCCCCCGCCGCGGCCACGCCGCCGCGGCAGGCACCGGGCTCGAACCCGGCGGCGGCCCCGGGAACTGCCGCGCCCCAGGCACCGACAAGCAGCCCGTCGCGCCCCGGCAACGACCTGCACATCCGGGTGCGCGGCCTGCCGCGCTCCCGCTCGGTGCGCATCCTCGCCGGTGCGCAGAGCGCGGATCTGCGGGGCTCGGGAGATTTCGATCTGCGCCCCTCCTTCCCGGCGAGCGGCGTGCAGCGCCTGCGGGTGGCCCGGCAGCCGCGCGGGGCCACGTGTCGATTCGATACGCCCCAGGTCCGGCTGGCCAGCGCTTCGGGAACCCCGATCCGGGTCGGCCTGCGCTGCACGGCCACACGGCGCGCCTTCGTGCTGCTTTCGGGCGGTTTCGTGCAGACCTTCGCCGTCGGCGAAGCGGGCAGGCTCGAGGCCCTCTCGCCGGACGCCCTCTCGGTCGGTGCCCATGCGCGCGCGCTGGCGGTCTCTGCCGACGCCAGCCGGGTCTACGTGGCGGGGGGCGCCCAGGCCAACAGCCTGAGCATCCTGGCCGCGCAATCCGACGGCAGTCTGCGCCTGCTGCAGACCCTGGCGCTGCCGCGGCGGGCCACGCCGGTGGCGCTGGCCATGAGCCCGGACGGCAGCACCCTGTTCGCGGCCTGCTCGTGGGACCGGCGGGTCATGGCCTTCGGGGTCAACCCCTCCACCGGAGGGCTGACCGCGCTGGGATTCGTCAGCACCGTCACGGCGGACGGGCGCCTGCCCCCGGGGCAGGACGCCGGCGCGCCGAGCGCGCCGGCCATCGTGGATCCGTCGATGACGCCGGACCGACTGGCCATCGATCCCAGCGGCCGCTATCTGTACGTGGGCGCACGCGACGGCAGCGTGGAGGCCTTCGGCATCGTGCCCACCATGGCGCGCCCTCCCAGGGCGCCCGCCGGCCATCGCCCCTGGGCGCTGCGCTGGCTGACCCGCGGCAAGCCCTTCGGAGCGCGCGGACGCATGGCGCTGGCCTGCGATGCCGCGGGCAACCTGCTGGTGGCCGACAGCGCGGACCCCGCCGTGAAGATCCTCGCGGCTCCCGCCGCTCCAGGCCGGCCGCCCACCGCCTCCGCCCGAGGCAGCGCCCTGTACCCGTGGAAGGCCACCCGGGTGGGCACGGTCCTGCGCGGGGCCGCACAGGGCCTGGCCTTCGACCCACGGACCCGCAGCCTGTACGTGAGCCTCCTGGCGCGCGAGACGACCTGGAGCAGCGCCATCCAGGGCTTCCGGGAAAGCCCCTCCGACGGCGGCGGCCTGCAGCCCCTGACGCCGCCCACGACGCCCTGGAAGCAGGCTTCGGCGCTGGGCGCCATCGCGGTGGCCCCGGGAGGCGCCAGCGTGGTTGCCCTGGATGCCCAGGCCCCGGGAATCGCGCAGTACCGCGTGCTGGGGGCGGCCGTGGCCTCCGCGCTGAGCGGCCCCGGCGCCTCGCCGCGGCGGCTCCAGGGCCTGCTGCAGCCCCTGGAGCCCGCCTCCGTCGCGACCCTCGGCGCCCCGGTGGCCATCGCTTTTCAACCCTGAGCGGCCGCGTGGCGGGCAGGGGCGGTGCCGAATTTGCGACAATCGTGTTTTCGCACGTACCCTGCCCGCGCATCTCGCGTGACGCGCGGCGGGTCGCCTGCTTCCCCGACGAACCTGCCGATGCCCATGTCGATCGACCTGATTTCCACCGCCCACGCCGCCTCGGCCGCCCCCCAGGGCAACGCCGAGTCCACCCTGCTGAACGTGCTGCCGCTGGTGGTCATGTTCGTGATCCTGTGGCTGGTCATGATCCGCCCGCAGATGAAACGCCAGAAGGAGGCGCG
>JAKBBK010000001.1:132882-144890 GCA_021808525.1 Pseudomonadota bacterium | reverse complement strand
TACCAGCGCACCAGGCGTCCGTCCTCGAAGTGGGCGCGCGCGCGATCGGCCTCCGCGTCGCTGGCCGCCTCGATCGGCGACAGGTTGAGCACGATGCCCAGGTCGCTGTGCACCCCGTCGGCGCGCAGGGCCTGCAGCGCCAGACCGTGGCTGAGCAGAAGATGGTGGGCCGCCCGGACCGCGGCGGCGCGATCGCGGATGCCGGGCGCGAAAATGCCGGTCTCGTACCCCAGCACCGACTGGATGAAGGGCTCGTTGTGCGTGGTGATCGAGCGCAGACGCGAACCCAGGCGCCGCGCGACTTCGCGGGCGTAGTCGACGAAACGGTGAACGGTGTCGCGCTCGGCCCAGCCGCCGCGTTCCTGCAGGGCTTGCGGCAGGTCCCAGTGGTTGAGGGTCAGGTGCGGCGCGATGCCGCGGCGCAGGCAACCGTCGACCAGGCGGTCGTAGAAATCCAGCCCCTTGGGGTTGAAGGCGCCATGTCCCAGAGGCTGCACGCGCGGCCACGCCACCGAGAAGCGGTACGCGTTGACCCCGAGGCCGGCCACCAGGTTGAGGTCTTCCTGCCAGCGGTGGTAATGATCGCAGGCCACGTCGCCATTGCTGCCGTCGGCGATCGCTCCGGGCTGGCGGCAGAACCGGTCCCAGATCGACTCACCGCGGCCGTCCTCGTGGGTGGCTCCCTCGATCTGGAACGAGCTCGTCGCCACGCCCCAGGTGAAGTCTCGCGGGAACATGCGTGCGATGGCGCGATGATCGATGGTGGGGTCTTGTTGCATGGATTTCAGGGTGGTTGGGTGGGCGGAACGACGCCGGGGCGCGAACCATTCCGACAGGCAACGGTTCAGCCGTCGGGCGGCTGCATGGGCTACTTCACGGCACCAGCCGTCAGCCCGTCCACCAGGCGACGCGAGTACAGGAGGTAGATCACCAGCAAGGGGAGCGTGGCGATGGCCGAGCCGAACATGAGCGCCCCCCATTGGGTATCCGTCGGTGTCTGCAGGCTGCGCAAGGCCAGGGGCACGGTGTACATGGAGGGCGAACGCATCACGATCAGCGGCATCAGGAAGCTGTTCCAGGATGCGATGAAACTGATCATCCCCAGGGTTCCCAGGGCCGGTACGATCAGCGGCAGCACGATGCGCCAATACACGGCGAACTCGCCGCAACCATCCAGGCGCGCCGCCTCGATGACCTCGCGCGGCAGGGAGCTGGAGATGTACTGGCGCATGAACACGATGCCGAAGGCGCTGGCCGCGCCCGGCACGTACAAGGCACGCGGCTGGTTGATCCAGTGCAGTGCGTCCATGACCATGAAGGTCGGGATCATGTTCAGGAACTGCGGCACGAGCATGGTGCCCAGCACGAGCACGAACAGCGCGCGCCGGAAGCGGAACCGGAACATGGCGAAGGCGTAGCCGGCCATCGAACACAGCAGCACGGTCAGCAGGGCCGAAGCACAGGCCACGTACAGGCTCCAGCCGACGTTTCGCCAGAAGGGCAGGGCCGCGAGCAGGGTGTGAAGGTTGTCGAGCAGGTGGCTGCCCGGACCCAGGGGCGGCGGCGAACTGAAGATCGCGCCGCGGCTTTGCGTGGCGAACACGAACATGAAATACAGCGGGCTCACCATCACCAGCGCCCCGGCGCCCACCAGCGTGCAGGCCAGCATGCGCGACAGCGCGGGCCCGCGCGAACTCGAGGAAAGACGCGCGCTCATGCTTCGGACTCCGCGGAATCCTTCGAGGCGAAGGCACGACTGGTGGACCAGGTGAGCACGGCGATGAATCCGAACAGGATCCACGACATCGCGCTGGCTCCGCCGAAGTCGTCGAAATCGAAGGCCTCGCGGTAGAAGTACAGCGCCGCCGTCATGCCCGCCTGGTCCGGCCCCCCGTGCCCGCCGGTGAGGATGAAGGGCTCGTCGAACAACTGCAGCCCGCCGATGACACTGAGCGTGATGGCGAACCACATCATGGGCTTGAGGGCGGGAAGCGTGATGTGCCAGAAGCGCTGCCATGCATTGGCGCCATCCAGCTCCGAAGCCTCGTAGAGGTCGACGCTGATGGTCTGCAGCGCCGCCAGGTACAGCACCACGTTGAAGCCCACGTAGCGCCAGAACACGACCAGGGCGATGGCCGGCTTCACGTAGCGCGGCCGCCCGAGCCAGTCGATGGCATGCCCGGGAAGCACGGCCCCGAGCAGGGGCAGATGCGACAGGCGCAGCAGAATCTGATTGAGCAGGCCGTGGTGCAGCGCGAAAAAGGAGCTGAACAGGATGGCCACGGCCACCGTCGAGGTGATGTAGGGCACGAAGTAGGCGCCGGTCAGCAAGTCGCGCAGGCGCCGGCCCGCGCCCTGGAGGAACACGGCCAGCGGGATCGCCACGACGTGCTGCGCCACGCCGGCGACCACGGCCAGCCACAGGGTGTTGCGCATGGACTGCCAGAACCAGGGATCATGCAGGGCGAAGGCGAAGTTGCCGAGTCCGACGAAGTGCATCGAGCTCAGCCCGCTGGCGGGCTGCCAGCGATGGAAGGCCAGGTACAGCGAGAAGCCCAGGGGGAACATTCCGAAGACCAGGAACAACACGACGAAGGGCGACAGCAGCACGTACGGCGCCCACTTCGGCGACAGGGCCGGGAACAGGCGCCGGCGCCTGGTCGCGCCCGGAACGGTGGTGGCTGTTCGCATCAGATACGCTCCACACGCTGCTGCAGAAGTCGTTGCGCCCGCCGCAAGGCGAGCTCCTGGGGCACCTTGCGTTCGAGCACGTCGAACAGGGCGTCGGCGACGACCTCGCTGGCGAAGTCGTCCTGCGGGTTCACGGCCACGGCGCGGATCTTGAGCGCCGCGGTGCGCCACAGGCGCCGGGCGCGCTGCCCGCCGAGAAAGGGAATCGGCGCATCGAAAATCGGTGCGTCATAGGTATCGACCATGGCGGGGAAGGCATCCACGCTGGCGAAGGCGGCGAGCTGACGCTCGCGATCCAGGGTCAGCAGGCGCAGGAAATCCCAGGCCAGCGCCCGGCGCGCTGCCGGCAGGCGCCTCGGCACGGCCAGAAAGCTGCCACCGTAGGCGCTCCACGAGCCGTCGGGCAGCTGCGCCGCCCGCCACAGGCCCTTGGTCTTCGGGGCCAGCCAGTTCGCCAGGTGCCCGGCCAGCCACGCGCCGGACAGGGCCACGGCGATGTGCCCGTCCCGCAGCCCGCTCGCCCACTCCGGCGTCCACGCCTGCACCCGGGCATCGAGCCCGAGTCGCCGTGCACGGGTGGCGAGCTCGAATCCCCGCGCGAATCGCTCGTCGAGCAGCGAAGGGCGCCCCTGGGAATCGAAGTACAGCCCGTCCCCGGGCTTGAGCCCGCTGCGGATCACGATGGCCAGGATGTCGCTGGCGTCCGGCACCATCCACGCGCCGGTGCGCGCTCGAACGGCCTGCCCCGCGCGCAGGAAATCGGTCCACGATCCCTCCAGGCTCTGCAGGGGTACGCCGGCCTTGTGCAGCATGTCGATACGCCCGAGCAGGGTGCCGGGCCCGATGTCGCTGGGCGCGGCCATCACGCCACCGCCGGGCACCGTGGCCTGATCGTAGGCATAGGGGGTGTAGTGGGAGCGCTGCTTGGCGATGTACGCCGGAGCGCCGGTCAGGTCCATGAGGCCGCCGCCGCGCGCGAATCGCCCCAGGAAGCTGACCTCGACCGCCATCACGTCGGGCAGTTCCGAATCGGTAGCCAGGGCGGTGAGCATGGCCGTGTGATGGTCGCTGAACTGGCGACTGATGACCTGCAGGCCCACCCCTGGATGCAGGGCCTCCCAGGCCGGAGCCGCCGCCCGCGCCACCTGGTCCAGCGAGGGATAGGCCGCCACCACCAGTCGAGCCTGCGACGCGGGCGACGAACGCGTGCAGGCACCGAGCGCCATGGCGGTGGCGCCTGTACCCAGTCGTGTGAGGACCTTGCGTCGGCTCGGCATGGCGGAATGTGGACGTGGATCGGGATGGCTGCGAGGTGACACGAAAGAATCGCTCTGAAAGCGGTTTCACAGATTCTTCAAGCAGTGGGCCCCGGCGTCAACCCAGGGTTTGTACGGTCAGGGGTTGCGAGGCCGCGCAGCGGCTACGGGGCGGCGCAGCGGCCGGTCGATTCGCGCACCACCAGGCGCGGCGTCGGCATGCGCAGCTTCGGGCGCCGGCCTTCGAGCAGCGCGGACATGGCACGGGCGGCCAGTCGCCCCGTCTCCAGGCCCGGCTGGTGCACCGAGCTCAGCGGCGGGATCGAGTACTGCCCGACCTGCAGGTCGTCGAAACCCATCACGGAGACCTGTTGTGGAACGGACACATGCTTCTGATACAGGCCCAGCAAGGCGCCCAGGGCCATCTGGTCGTTCGCGGCGAACACGGCCGTGAAGTCCACGCGCTGCTTCAACAGGCGCAGTACCGCCTGGGTCCCGCTTGGCTCGCGGTAATCCCCCGGGATGATCAGCCTGGGATCGGCCGCGACCCCGCGCTCGGCCAGGGCGCCGAGGTAGCCTCGCTGGCGCTCCAGGGCATCCTGATGCTCGGGGTCTCCGGTGATGAACGCGATCCTGCGATGCCCCAGGTCCAGCAGGTAGTCGGTGGCCTGGCGCGCGCCGCCGAAGTTGTCGAAGCACAGGCTGGCCAGATTGGGAGCCTCCAGGCTGCGTCCCGTGACGACCACGGGCAAATCACGCGCCAGCGCGATCAGGGCCTCGTCGCTGAGCCGAGCATCGAGGGCGATGATGCCGTCCACCCGGCGAGCCCTGAGCACGGAGATGCTGTGCTGCTCCTCGCGCTCGTTCCACTGGCCGCTGATGAACAGCGGGGTGTAGCCAGCGGCCAGCAATTCCGCCTCGATGCCCCGCAGCGCGGAGCCGTAGAAGGGACTGTCCAGGGTTTGCGTGACCACGCCCACGCTCAGGGTCCGGCCCCCCGCCAGGCCGCGCGCGACCGGGTTGGGGACGTAGCCGAGCTCGCGGATGGCTTGCTCCACGGCCTTGATCTTGTCCGCGCTCACCACCGCGGTGCCGTTGAGAATGCGCGACACCGTGCTGGGCGAAACCTCGGCGGCCCGCGCGACCATGTCGATGGTGACGAGCCTGGCTGGATCGCCCGCGCCCGGGCTGGCCGGGGCTGGCTTGACACGACGAATCATGGGCAGGCTCCCGCTGCGCTAGGAAGGTAGACCCAGGCTTGCGGCGAAGGCCTCGAAGGCGCCATGCCAGGCCTGGGGATTGCGGTTGAAAATGAAATGTCCATTGTTCTTGTCCGCGGGCAATTCGATGAAGCGCCCCTCGCCTCCGGCCGCGACAAAGGCATCGAACCACCTGCGCGGCGCCTTCGTGCCCCAGTAGCGATCGTTGGCACTGTAAAGCCAGAGCGTCGGAACGCGATCCCTGCGCCCGTAGGCGGCCAGGGTGCGCGCCATCTGGTCGGCCCGGCAGGGATGGTCGATATGGTGCAGCAGGTCGCCCCCGTCACCGCCGGAGAAATTCACGGCAGCGCGCAGCCCGGGCAGGTCGGCCGCGGCCGCGGCCACCGCCGCCACGCCGCCGAAGGAGTCGCCCACCACCAGGCCGCGCCGCGGGTCGACGCCGGGCAGGCCGGCAGCATAGCGCAGGAGCTGACGGGTTTCCTGCACCACGATGTCCATGCCGTCAGCGAAATCTTTGTAGAAACAGGGCCCGGTGTATTCAAGATCCGGCCCCCCAGTGATGCCATAGCCGATGCGCGTGGGCACGAGCACCACGTACCCCAGCGAGGCGAACCACTGCGCATTGCCGGGAAACTCCACGCGCCCCATACGAATGCGCGCGTCGCGGTTGCCTGGGCGGCCGTGCAGCAGCACCAGGAACGGCGCATGGTCTGTGCCGGGCAGTTGCACGATGGACAGCGCCATCGCGCGCCGCACGCGCATGCCCAGGGGGGCGCGAACCGACACCTGGATCCAGGCGTCGCGAGTCTGCGGGCGCTCGGCAGCCCGCGCCTGCGGGCACGATGCCGCCACCAGCACGGCCACCAGCACGGCCACCAGCGCGGCCCGCTCGCTCACCACGCACATGGCACCTTCCCAGACCGCGCACCTCGTCGGGAGCCTCACGCCGATACCCCTCCTGAAAGGCCCGACGGCCCGCCTGCTCAGTGTAGGCGAGCCGTCGAGGCCGGGACTCCAGGCGGACGACCCGGGGCGCCGAGGCGGCCCGGGTCATTCCCACGCCCTCAGGGCGTGAACGTGATGCCCCCGATCAGCGTCAGGTTGGTACCGACGTTGCCGTTGCTGTCCGCATTCACCTGATTCGTTCCGGTGCTGTAGCCATTCGTGCCGGCGGTGATGGGCGGGCTGGACTGCGCCTGGAAGTTGATCACTGACACCACCGAAGAGGCCGCCAGGGCCTGCGCCGGCGTCGAGATGGTGGTCCCGCAGTTCTGGGACACGGTGAACTCGCTCAGGGGCAGGGTGTACACGGTGTTGGCCTGCGCCGTGGTCGCGCTCGTCGGCTTGACCACGTCGGACAAGGACAGGTTGCACGCTACCGGCGCCGCCGCGGTCCCGATGTTGTAGTACTTGCCGAGCTTGATGATCACGGCGAAGTTGTTGTCGGGGGCCGTCGCGAAACCGGCGTTCTCGTTCAGGGTGAACTGAAGGTTGTTCTGACCGCTGAGGGTCACTCCGCTCGTGTCTCCCGAACCGTTCATGGTCGTGATGCCCGGGGCGTACACGTACAGGCCCAGGTATTCATTGGTCGGAGCGTTCGACGGCAGCGCGGTATTCGGGAACTGGTAGTAGTAGCCGAAGTAGGAAGCGCTCGCAGCCACGCCGGGAGTCGTGCCGGAGTAGCCGCCCTGGCCCGGCGTGTAGGTCGCGCCGGCGGGCACGACGCCTCCGGCATAACCTCCGTAGGCCCCGCTCTCCACCGTCAGCGCGCTGGCACCGAAGCCCGAGGAGAAGGTCAGGTTCGAGGCCGTGGTCGTCGCGCAGCTCACGCTGACGCTGGTCACGTTGGCGTTCGCCGTGCCGTTGCCACCGGTCACGGTGCAGGTTTCCGCGGTCGGTTGGGTGGAGACCGTCACCGCGTAGTTGCTGCCTGCCGCCACCGCGGCGGGGAAGGTGAAGCTGCTCGAAGTCGAGCTCAGCGACACGGTATTGGCCGCGTCGCCATTGAGCTCCAGGGTCGCCGTCTGGCCGCTGCTGAGCCCGCTGACGCTGCCGCCGACGGTGTAGCTGGTGGTGGTGCAGGCCACCGACACATTGCTCACGTTGGCGCTCGCCGTTCCGCTTGCGTTGCTCACCGTGCAGGTCGCGCCCGTGGGCTGCGTGCCCACCGTGACGGCATAGGCGCCGCTGACGGGCTGCGGGAAGGTGAAGTTGCCATTGCTGCTGACCGTCAGCGCATGGGCGGAGTCGCCGTTGTCGACCAGGCTGAGCTGCTGGCCGCCGGGCAGGCCGCTGACGCTGCCGCCGATCGTGTACGAGGAAGTCGCGTTGTTGGCGCAGACCACGCTCACGTTGGTGACGTTCGCGTTGACCCCGGAGCCCGAACCATTGCTGACCGAGCAGGTCTGGCCGGCGGGCTGGGTGCCCACCGTCACCGCATAGCCGCCGCCGGCGGCGACCTTGGTGGGGAAGGTGAAGGCCGCGTTGCTGCTCAGGGTCAGCGGATCGGCGTTGTTGTCGAGCAGCACCACGCTGGCCGAAGCCGCGAGCCCCGAAACCTGGCCGCCGATGGTGTAGGAACTGGTGCTCGCGGCGCAGCTCACCGTGATGTTGGAGACATTGGAGGTGATGCTGCTGCCCGAGCCGTTGGCCACGGTGCAGATCTCACCCGCGGGCGGCGAGCCCACGGTCACGCTGTAGGAGCTGTTCTGCGCCAGGGCCTTGGCGAACTGGAAACCGCCGTTGGCGGAAACCGTGGCCGTGTCGACGCCGTTGTCGACCAAGGTCAGGGTGCTTCCGCTGGGCAGGCCACTGACGGTGCCCCCCACCGAATACACCGGCGTGCCGCCGGAGCCCCCGCCGCAGGCCGACAGGCAGCCGACCAGCGCGAGTGTGAGCCACCCCACGCGAATTGTTCTCATCTCTTTCTCCCTGGCGCCGGACCGCGCCTGATTGGTATGACACCTGACCTGGGTGGATCACGCATGCGTGATCCCGACCCACGTGCCCTGGTGCCTGGGTCACGTCACATCCCCGGGCGAATCCCGGCGTTCGCGCGATTCGCCCTTGCAGCCACCGCGATCCCAAGCAGCCCCACACCGGCGGGATCGTCTTGAAAGCGGTTTCAGATACAGACCAAAAAAACGGCGCATGTCGTCGACAGGCACCGACGGGCGGCGAATCGCCGCCCTGCCCTTCACTGCGCCAGGGCCGCGATGTCGCTGGACGATGCGCCCCAGTTGCTGAATCCGATCGACCCCACCGCGATCACGTCGTATTCGCCCGCGGTGACGTTCGGGTTCTTGCTGCCGAGGATCTTCACGGCCACCGTGGTGATGCCGGTGGACTTCAGGCCCGTCATGGTCCCGTTGCTGCAGGTGAACTGGCTCAGGGGAATGGCGTAGTTGCGCACGCCCAGCGCGCTGGTCGAGGTGTTGGGGCCGAGCTCGCTGAGGGTCTGGTCATAGGAGCAGTCGTTGGCGGGCGTCGACGAGCCGACGCCGTCGTTGATGTCGACCGTGAACACGTCGGCGTGTCCGGTGGGGTTCGACTGCGTGTTGCCCATGGTGATCAGCAGGGTGTTCGCCTGGCTGATGTCGAAGGTCGAGTCCTGCGGCGCGAGAACCGCGACCACGGCATAGTCGGCGGCCGTCGTGGGCGCGGTGGTCCCGCCCTGGGTCTGCAGCGCGTAGAACCCGCTGCGGTTCATGTCGGCCTGCGGCGAGGAATAGCCGCCGAAGGTGTAATTGCCCCCGAACACGCCGTACACGTCCCCGGCCTGGATACTGTGCAGGTAGGCGCCGTTGACAGGAGGCGCAGGGTACGCGATGTAGTCGTTGGCAAACAGCAGATAGGGCGATTGGGTCACCGAACTGCCCCCACCCCCGCCGGCCACGCCGGTGCTCGACACCACGTTGTTGAGGGAAACGGTGCTTCCGCCGCCGCCGCCGCAGCCCGCGAGGTAGGCGGCCCCCACGGCGATCGCCAATGCGCGCACTGCGCGAAATCCCAAGCCTGCACCTCGGTTCATCCTGGCCCTCCTCAAGGCTTCACGTCCCAGCACCAACTGCGGTGATATCTCACTGGCGAATGAACATGTGCTGTTCATTTCCGCCGCACCGATCAGAACAAAGTCTGAAAGCGCTTTCTTGCGTGAGATTCTTGGGGCGCTTCGGAATCTGCGCCATCCGCGTTTTCCCGGGTAAGAGGCGGGCTTCGTCCTCGGGGATTCCTGAGGGTGCGCGGCGGCAGGGGGCGGGTCGCGCAGGGGCGCGCCGCGAGCATCGGCCGCCCGGCGACCGAGTTCCGGTCAGCGCTCAGCGCCCGTTCAATGCCGCCTGGATCTTCTTGTCCGTCTTGTACTGGCTGAGCGAGTAGGCGGCCCAGATGGCCGCTGGAATCCAGCCGAGCACGGTGAGCTGCAGGACCAGGCAGACGATGCCGGCGATGGGGCGGCCGATGGTGAAAAAAGCCAGCCAGGGCAGGAAGATGGCGAGGAACAGTCGCACAACAGGCTCCCGGAATGCACGAACCAAGAAGAGTCTACTGTGCGCCCCCTCCGCCACGATGGAGGCGCACCAGCTTTCTTGAGATCCGATGGGGTGCAGCCTGGGGGCGGGCCGGGCAAGGCCCGGCCCGCCCCGGCCCTGGGCGTAGTCAGAAAGCGTTGCTGTCGTGCGCGGCCTGTTGCTGCTGACGCTGGGACTGATCCCGGTGCATCTGCGCATGCATGGCCGCGTCGTTGGCACGGTCCTCGAGGCTGAGGTACACGGTGGTATCCGGCCAGCCTCGGGAAACCTGGATGCGCATGCCTTGGGGTTGCGCCCAGGCAGCATGGACCGGGCCCAGGTCATAGGACCCGTTGAAGGAGCCGGGCCGACCGTACTTGGATTCCACGGTGGACACCACCTTGCGAACCAGCGTGGTGTCCATGAAGGCCGGAAACTTGTAGGTGGCTTCGGCGAAATGGTTGTCGTCTTCCCGATAGCAGACATCCAGCTCGCTGGCGCCGTGGAGTTGGCCGTGCACGGTATAGGTGTCGCAGAAATACTGGTCGCTGACCCGGATGGGCGTCAAACCGGCCTTCAGCAGAACCGGGCGAAGTTCCTGACGCGTCGCGCCTTTGAGCGCCACGCCGAACAGGGCCAGATTTTGCGCGGCGTGAGCCGCCATGGAGAACTGCGCGGCGGCCGCAACAGAAACCGCAAGAACTACGTGCTTGATGTTTTTGCAATTCATGGCAATGCGTGCGTCCCTGGTGAGTGGTACGGAATTCGCGGATCACCAATGGATGCGTCCGATCCTTGCCGCCATCCATCGATACCCCCCAATGTAGGGGGTCTCGATTGACATGATCAACGATCGACCCCTGCCCCGGTGACCCTTTGCGTGAAGTTGTTCACGAAAAACAGCATTCCCTGCGCCGCTCCCAGGCTGGCCTGCTGACCAAGATGGGGCCTGCCATGCTGCGTCGAGGCAATCCAGCAGCATTCAGCTCTGGCGCGGCGCGGCGTAGAGGCGCTCCTGTTCGTGGTCCAGGAGCCGGTCGAGTTCGGGGCTGCGCACGGCTCGGCCCCCGCAATGCAGACCATCCACCCAGGCGCGCAAGGTGGCGGCCCGCGTTTGTCCGCCAGCGCGGGCCTGGCGCCACAGACGCTGCAGTTCGCCGGCGTCGCCGCGGCGGGCGATGCGCCGCCAGCGGGCGCGGCAAAGCGCGAGGCGCGCGAACAGCAGGGTCTGGCGCAGCAGCGCCAGCGAGGCCACGAGCCCCGCGACGAAGAGCAGGGCCAGCGCGATGCGCCGGGGCCGCGGGTCGCGCACGCGCACCCTGCCCCAGTCGGCCACCGCCAGTCCGGGCGCCCCGCGTTCGGGGTCGTAATACGGAAGGCGCAGCCGGGGGTAGCGCAGGCGCCCTGCCCGCCGCGCGTGCACCGGCCACTCGATGTCCCATGCCGGCGCCGGACCCAGCGCCGGATCGAACACCCTGCGCAGGCGCGGTGTGCCCATGCGCAGCCCGGCGGCATGGGCCTCGGCGTGCAGCAGCCGGAGCCATTCGGCGCGCCCCAGCTGCACGCCGCGGACCCTGGCGCGCAGCACTCCGCCACCACCGAGATCCAGCGAAGCGGGCGCGGGCTGCAGCTGCAAGCTGGGATGGCCCACCGGGGCCCCCTGGGGCCAGTAGGCCGGCAGGGGGCGCACGATCCATCGCAGCGGCGCCACCGGGAGCACGAGCTCTTCGCCCAGGCGCCTGCCGCGGAGCAGGCCGAAGCGCAGGGTGACCTCCCCCGCCCGGGTCGGCGTGAAACTCCAGCTCTGGCGCTGCACCTCGATCCCACCCCGTGCGGCAATCCGTGTGTCCAGCGTGCCCAGCGCGCGCAGCACGCCGTCGTCCGTGTGCACGGACGTCTCCTGCCAGCTCAGGCCGCCGCCGGCCGCGACCTCGAGTTCGATGCGAAGAGCCTGCCCCACGGTGGACCCCGTGGTCCTCAGGCGCTCCGCGATGTACAGCGGACGATGCCCGGCCCGGGCATCCAGGACACGCAGGCCGCGCGGCGCGCAGGCCCTGACTCCCGCTCGCAGCTCGGGCAGGCGCAGGATGCCCGCGGCCAAGGGGTACAGGCGCAGGCGCAGGGTCTGCGTGGAATGGCCGGACCCCGAGGAGCCTTCGCCGGCCTGCCCCTGCAGCAGCCAGTCCGCGCCGAATTGCGCGGCTTGCAGCAGGGGCAGCGGGGGAAGGTCGCGCGCGTGGATGTCCCAGTGCACCACATGGCCCAGCACCGGCTGCGCGGGTCGCACGCTGCAGACCAGCGAAGGCTGCTGCCGGCGGACGGGCGCCTCGGCG
>JAKBBK010000001.1:0-132782 GCA_021808525.1 Pseudomonadota bacterium | reverse complement strand
CGGGCGCGCGTCGCCAGGCTCCTGCGCGGTCTTGCCGGCTTCACCAGGGCCCACCGCCCCGGGTATCGTGCGATGGCCTTCACCGAGGCCCCCGCGGATCGGCCGCCTCGCGGCTGTCCTGGCGCAGCTGCGCCCGCAGCAGCGCGTCACGATGGTCGCGCAGCAGTTGCATGCCTCGCCGCGCGGCCAGCACGTCGGCAGGGTCCAGGCGCAGGCCCGGGGCCGAAGGCTCCGGCTGCGCGGTGGACAGCCGCAGCTGTCCGCCCGCCTGGAGTCGCTGGTTCTCGTAGCCCTGGGGCCTTCGCTGCCCAGGCCGCGCCGCCATGCTGCTGGGCGTGGTGTCCGCGGTATCCCCGAAGGCCCCCTGGCCCCGCGGCAGGCCGCCCTTGCGCAGGGCCGCGGCCGCGTCCTCCGGATGTTCCTGATCCCATTGCGCCTGCGCCAGGCGCAGATTGCGCAAGGCGCGGGCATTGCCGGGCTGCAGCACCAGGCTGGCCCGGTAGGCGTCGAGCGCCTCGAGCAAGCCACCCTGCACGTGGAAGGCGGCGTTGCCCAGGTTGTACAGGGCCCGCGCGCGCCGAGGGTCGCTCGTTGCCAGGAGCATGGCGCGCCGGAAGGCCCTCAGGGCCTCGGGCCACTGGCCGGCCCGGTAGGCGCAATCGCCCTCGCCGATCGCCGCATCGAAGCCCGCGAGGCCGGCGTACATGCGTGCGCAGCCAGGGAAGTCGTGCCGGGTCCAGGCCTGCCAGGCCTTCCAGGCTTGCAGGGCCTGCGCGCGCGAAGCCTGCGCCGCGGCGGCATGCGCGTGGGGCAGCGCGTCGGAAAGGCTCGGCAGGCCCAGGAGGGACAGGCCGGGGGTCGACAGCCCGGGCACGACGAGCAGCAGCACGCCCCGGAGCAGGCCGGCCCGCGCGCGCGGTACGGCGGGCAGGTGCAGCACCGTCAGCAGCAGCATGGCCCCGGCCAGCGGCAGGCCGTAGAGCTCGCGCCAGACCGGCTCGCTGCCGGGCCGGGGCGGGTCGGACGGCAGGCGCTCGATGCCCTGGCGGACCAGCAAGGTCCACGCGCCCGGGCTGCCCAGGCGCGCGCTGGCACCGCCACTGCGCGAGGCCAGCGCCTCCAGCCTCGGGTCCACCTCGCCAGCCCCCGTCCACAGCAGGAACACCGGCACGCGGGCGGCTTCGAGCGCATCGGCCTGGCCCTGGGCATCACCCGCATCCGGCTCGCCGCTCAGCAGCACGATCGCCTTCGACGGCCCGGTCTCGCGCCGGAGTTCGCGCCGGGCCAGCCAGAGCGCCTGCGCCAGACCATCGCCCGTGGTGCCCTCGAGCAGGCCGGGGCCGGCGCGGTCGAGGAAGTCATCGAACACCGCGGGGTCGTCGGTGCAGGGAAGCAGCAGGCCCGCGCCGCGATTGAACACCACCAGCCCCAGGCGCTCGCCATGCAGGCGGCGCTGCAGCGCATGCAAGGCCATGCGCGCGGCGGCCAGGGATGGCGCGTCGTGGTCCGGCAGGCGCAGCACCACCATCAGGTCCGCGCGGTGCCGAGGGGAGGCGGCGCCGGCCGCGTCCACGGCCAGCAGCTGGCGCGGCCCCGCCAGCGCCGTGGCGGCCAGCAGCCACAACAGCCACCAGACCAGGCCTCTGGCGAGGCCTGGGCGCGGACCGTCCGTGCGCAGGGCCCAGGCCTGCATGTGGGCATCGGCATAAGCCAGCGCCGCGCGCGCCTGCTCCGCCCGGGCGTGGCGGCGGCGCAGCGCCAGGCCCGCCGGCAGGGCCAGCAGCAGCCAGGCCCAGGGGCGGGCCCAATGCAGATCGGCCAACGGCGGCATCATGCCCGCAGCCGGGGGCGCGCGGGCGCCGCCGCGACACGGGCCAGGGCGAGCAGCAAGGCGCCGCAGACCAGCGGCCAGGCGTACAGCCCATGCTCCTCGCGCCCGAGCGGCCGTGGCCGAAGGGTCGGCGTGGCCGCCGCGACGGCACGCATGGCAGCCCGCTGGGCCCCGGGGTCGGTGGCGTGGAAGTACGCGCCCCCGGTGAGCCGGGCGATGTCGCGCAGATCCGGTTGCGGCGCGTCGAAGGCAGGCACCCTGTAGGGCCGGCCGTCGGCGGGCCGGCCGCCGACCTGCAGGGTGAACACGCGCACTCCCAGCGAGCGCGCCAAGGCGGTGGCCTGGGCCGGGCTGACCTGGCCGCCCTGGGTCCAGCCATCGTCGGAAACCACCACCAGCACGGGCTTGCGCGTGGCGCCCGCGGCATGCGGGCCCCGGGGCCGCGCGATCTGGCGCAGCGCCAGGCTCATGGCGTCACCCAGGCAGCCGCCATCGCCCAACTGGTCGGCGCGCGCCCGGGCGAGCATGCGCAGCACGAGGCGCCGGTCGTAGGTGGGCGGCAGCAGGGTGGCCGCGCGCGCGCCATAGGCGATGATGCCGAAACGGTCTCCGGGGCTGCCGCGCACGAAGTCGGCGAACACCCGGGTGGCCACGGCCAGGCGCTCGGCCGGCCGGCCGTTCCAGCGCAGGTCGTCGAGGGTCATGGACAGCGTGGTGTCGAGCAGGACGACGATGTCGCGTCCCTGCGCGGGAGGCCGCAGCCAGGGCCCGGGCACTTGCGGCTGCGCCAGCGCGAGCACCCAGCATGCGAAGGCCCCGGCCGTCAGCCAGGCGCGCGCCGCGGGCGGCCCGGGCGACGCCTGCTCGCGCAGCAGGCCGAACAGCTGGGGATGCAGATGGAGCAGGTCGCCCGCCTGGGCCTCGGGCACGCCGCGCCGCGAGGCCAGCCAGCCCAGGCCCGCGGCCAGCGGCAGCAGCGCGAAGGCCCAGGGGTGCGCCCAGGCCAGCCGCGCCCAGGCGTGGTGCGGCGAGGGCATCATGGTGACAGCCGCTGCTCCAGGTAGTCGCGCAGCAGCTCCGCCCGGGGCTCGGGCTCGTACAACAGGCTTTGGTGCAGATGCCGCGCCGGATCGCCGATCTGCGGCTCGGGCAGGCCGGCGCGACACAGCTCGTCGAGCACGCGCGGCACCAAGGGTACGATGGGCGCCTCGGGCGGGGCGGCCCGCAGTTCGGCCAGGGTGCGCAACAACTCGCGCCGGGCCCGGCTCCTGCGCAGGGCCTCGCGCAACCGCCGCGCCCCCGCCGCGGCGATGACCAGCAGGAGCAGCAGCATCAGCAACAGCGGCACGAGTGCCGGCAGCGGATGAGCGCCGGCCGTCCGCCAGGCCGGTGCCAGGGACGGGGGCGCGACCGGCCGGGGCGGCACGATGTCGGCGAGCGCGGCCAGGCGGTTGATCATGGCGCAAGATCCGAGAAGGTCTCGCGAATGCGCGCGACGGAGTCGGTCGTGCACAGACGGCATGTGCCGAGCTGCCGTGCACGCAGCGACTGGTGCAGGCCCCAGCTGCGCGCCTCGGCCGCGCGCCGGAAAGCCTCGCGCGGCGCAGGGCCCGGCGCCAGCCAGCCGGTCGCGCAAGCCGCGACATCGACAAAGCGGGCCGGCGGCAGCTCGGGCAGCAAGGATTCGGCGGGGTCGAACACCTCCACCGCGGCGACGTGGGCGCGCGCGGCCCAGGCGCCCAGGACCGCGTGCGCCCGCGCGTCCAGCCCGTGGAAATCGCTGCACAGGAGCAGCTGCGTGGGCGCCGCCTGGCCGCGTGGCAGCGCGGCGCACCAGGCATCGAAGCCTGACGTCGATGGGTCGACGCCAGGCACGGGGCGGGCATGCGGCGAGCCAGCCGCGGGCGGCTCGATGCGCTGTTCGGCCAGCCACGCCGCCATGCGCCGCAGCGCGGGCGGCCCGGCGCCGAAGCCACGGGCCTGCAGGCCCTGCGCCGTCCACAGGGTCGCGTCCAGCCTTGCCTGGGGCCGGCGTGCGAGCTGCCGGGCCGCGCCGACCAGGGCAGCACGCGCGGCCTGCGCGGCCTTGGTGCGCGTGCGGGTACCGAACAACATGCTGCCGTGCGCGTCGATCAGCACATGCCAGGCCAGCGCCTGCTCCTGCTCATGCACACGCACGTAGGGCTTGCCGGTGCGCGCCAGCAGCGCCCAGTGCATGCTGCGCATGTCGTCGCCCGTCTGGTAGGCGCGGCTTTGCGCGTAGTCCTGGCCGCGGCCCTGCTGGCGAGAAGGGGCGTCGCCGACCCGCCTCGGGCGCGCGGGGTCGGGCCAGGCCGCGGCACGGGGCCGCGCCGCCAGCAGCGGCGCCAGCTCGCTCCAGTCGGCCGGCTCCAGCAGCGCGAAACCGCCGAGAGGCGTGGCGGAGGCTGCACCGCCCGCGTTGCGCCGTGCCGGAACCATGGGGTTCAGGCGATCTCGCCCGCCTCCAGGAGTTCGCGCACCAGGCGGTCGGCATCCAGGCCCTGCAGTTGAGCCTGGGGGTGCAGCACGATGCGGTGGCGCAGCACGTCGGGAGCCAGCTCGACGATATCCTCCGGCACCACGTAGTCACGCCCGCGCAGGTAGGCCAGGGCCTGGCCTGCGTGGGCCAGCGCGAGCACGGCGCGCGGCGATGCCCCGGCCTCGACCATGCCCCGCAGGGCCGCGTTGCGCGACTGCGGCTCGCGGGTGGCGCGCACGAGTTCGACGATGGACTGGCGCAGCGAGTCGGCCAGGTGCACGCGGCGCACCTTGCGCCTGGCCTGCAGCACGAGGGCGGCGTCGACGGCGTTGTGCGCGGCGGCCGGCGCCCGGTCGCCACGCGCCAGGTCCAGGTCCAGGATGCGCCGCTCCTGCTCGGCGCTGGGATAGTCGAGCACCACGTGCAGCAGGAAGCGGTCCAGCTGGGCTTCGGGCAGCGGGTAAGTGCCGGATTGGTCCAGCGGGTTCTGCGTGGCCATGACCAGGAACATGGGGGGCAGCGCATGGCTGCGGCCGCCCACGGTGACCTGGCCCTCCTGCATGGCTTCCAGCAGCGCCGACTGCACCTTGGCGGGAGCGCGGTTGATTTCGTCGGCCAGCACGAGATCGTGGAACAAGGGGCCCTCGACGAAGCGACTGGCTCCCTCGGCCGGCAGGTACACGTCGCCGCCGGTCAGGTCGCCGGGCAGGAGATCGGGGGTGAACTGCACGCGCTGGAAGCTGGCGTGCACGGCGCGCGCCAGGGCCTTGATGGCCGTGGTCTTGGCCAGGCCCGGCAGGCCTTCCACCAGCAGATGCCCGCCGCTGAGCAGCGCGATCATCAGGCGGTCCAGCAGCGCCTGCTGGCCGACGATGAACTGTGCCAACTGGTCGCGCAGGGACCGCAGCGCAGCCTGGCAGGCCTGCGCATCCGGCCCGGCATCGAGCTCCTGCCCGCCATCCGGGCTCCAGGAGTTCCGGATGTACGGAGTGCGACGATCGCTCGACGACGTGATGGTGGGCTGCATCGTGGACGGGAGCTCGTGCGGCTGCGCACCGCCGAGCAAGCCCTGATTTATCAGTATTTACGCATGTTCTCACTTTCTGGTTTTCGGGGTCAAGCGGGGCAACCCCGGCGCGGCACGGCGCCATCCACGGCGGCGCAGGCAGCCGGGGCGATAGCATGCGCAGTCTCCGATACCCGATTGTTCCGATGCGTCTTCCCGATCTGCTCCTGGTGCTGCTGGCGCTGGCTTTCGCCTGGAGCATGGGTGCGCACTACACGGGGGCCTGCATGGGCATGCCCCATGCCAGCGGCAGCATCGGCGCGCGCGCGGCGCTGTGGACCATGGCGCCGCTCACGCTGCTGGGCGCCACCTTCCTCAGCCACGGCGTGCTGCTGCACGTGGGGCATGGCCTCGTGGCCGGCGGGCGCCTGGGCAGGCCGGCGGCCATCGCGGTGATCGGGGCGGCCTTCGCGCTGACCACCTGGTTCACCCAGCGGCGCATTCCCACCTCGACCATCCAGATCCTGGTGTTCTGCATGGTCGGCGCGGGCACGGCGCTGGGCCTGCGCATTCGCTGGGAGGCCGTCGCGCGCCTGGCGCTGCTGTGGGTGCTGGCACCGGGGATCGCCTGCGCGCTGGGCTACCTGTTCACGCGGCTGTTCGACGCGCTGCCCGGCCTGCGCGGCGCCCGAGCGGGGCCGATCGTGGCCCGCGCGCTGGTGGTGGTCGGCGGCGCGGCATCGCTGGCCATGGGCGCCAACGACGTGTCCAACGCCACCGCGGTGTTCCTGTCCACGGGACTGTGCGGGCCCCTGCTCGCCGGACTGGTGGGCGGCCTGGGCCTGGCCGCGGGGGTGCTCACCTGGGGGCGGCCGCTGCTGCGCCGGGTGGCTTTCGACATGGTGCGGGTGGACCTGCCGATGGCGACCGCGGCCCAGCTGGTGCAGGCGCTGGTGGTGCTGACGGCGGTGGCCTTCGGGTATTTCACCTCGATGAACCAGGCGCTGATCGGTGCCATGGCGGGCGCCGGGCTCGCGCGCGGCCGCGAGACCATCGACACGCGGGTGATGCTCGGCGTGGTGCGCGGCTGGGTGATCGGCCCGGCGGCGGGAGCCTTGCTGGGCTATGGCCTGGCGCTGGCGACCCGGGGTCTGTAGCCGGGTGTCGCGCAGGCCTCTCGCGTCTGGTGCGAATTCCCCGGGAAGTGTGACATTCTCGACAGCGCGAAGGAGCATTCCGACCTAGGCTGACGCAGCCTCCACGGGCTTGCCCCACCATCGAGTTCCCATGCTCACGACCCTGACCCGCCGCAACCTGCCCCAGTTCGTGGCCACCGCCCTGTTCGGGCTTGCCGTCTCGGGCATTCTCGCGGCGATCGTGTACCGCGCGGAACAGGCGCGCAGCCATAGCGCCTTCGAGCAGGCCGCGCAGCAGCAGGTGTCGAGCGTGGAGGAACACCTGCGCTCGGCCCTGCACGACCTGGTGGCCGCCGATGCCTTGTTCTCGAGCGCCGGGGTGGTCAACCGCGCGCAGTTCGACACTTTCAGCGCGCCCCTGCTGAAGGCGGACCCGGCGATCCAGGCGCTGGAATGGATTCCTTCGGTTCCGGGGTCCCAGCGCAGGGACTACGAGCGCATGGCCCGCGCCGACGGTTTCGAGGATTTCCGCTTCACCGTGATGTCGCCGCGGGGCATGCTCACCGAGGGGACGCGCGATCAGTACTTCCCCGTCTACTACGTCTCGCCCTACAAGGGCAACCAGCAGGCGCTGGGCTTCGACCTGGCCTCGAACCCCGCGCGTCGAGCCGCGCTCGAGGCAGCGGCCGCCAGCGGCCGCCTGGTCGCCAGCTCGCGCATCGTGCTCGTGCAGGCGCGCGACGCCGGCTATGGATTCCTGGCCTTCAACCCCGTCTACCCCTCGGGGCACGCCACGCCCGGCGCGGCGCCCCTGGGCTTCGTGCTCGGCGTGTTCAAGGTGCCCAGCCTGGTCCGCGGCCGGCAGGGCGCCGGCCCCACCGCGCGGGGCGGCGTGAGCCTGGCCGTGTTCGACGTCACCGATCACGCCGCCGGCGCGGCGGGCACGGTGCTGTACCCCAAGGGCTTCGGCGCGCGCCTGGGCGATGTGCTCGCGCACGACCTGATCTACCGCAGCAGCCTGGACGTCGGCGGACGCCAGTGGCAATTCGTGGCCTACCGGACACCGTCCAGCTCCGCGCTGCTCGAAGCCCTGGGCGTGTTCGCCGCCACGCTGCTGGCGACCGCGCTGATCCTGGCCCTGATGCGTCAGACCCTGATCGGCCGCGAGAGCGACGCCGCGCGCGAGGTGGCGCAACGCGCCGACGCGGCGAAATCGAACTTCCTGGCCAATGTCAGCCACGAGATGCGCACCCCCCTCAACGGCGTCATCGGCATGCTGGACCTGCTGCTCCAGGCCAGCCTGCCCTCGGCGCAGGCCCGCATGGCCGAGGTGGCCAGGCGATCGGCGGTGAACCTGCTGGGCATCATCAACGACCTGCTGGACTTTTCCAAGATCGAGGCCGGGCGCGTCGACATCGCGGTCGACCCGGTGGACCTGCGACGCCTGCTGGAGCACAAGGCGGAGAACTTCGGCCCTGTGGCGAGCAAGGCCGGCTGCACCCTGACATGGACCCTCGACCCCGCCCTTCCCCGGCTCATCGCCAGCGACGAATTGCGCCTGCGCCAGGTGCTCAACAACCTACTGTCCAACGCCATCAAGTTCTCCTCCGGGCGCGAGCAGCCGGGACGGGTGGAGCTGAGCGCAAGCGGGGCCTACGACCCGGCGCTGGGGGACACCCTGGAGTTCAAGGTCAGCGACAACGGCATCGGCATGGACCAGGCTGCGCAGGAGCGCATGTTCCAGCCCTTCGAACAGGCGGAGCCAAGCACCACACGGCGCTTCGGGGGCACGGGGCTCGGGCTGGCCATCACCCGTCGCCTGGTCGAACTCATGGGCGGCAGCATCCAGGTGAGCAGCCGCCCGGGCTCGGGCAGCACCTTCACGGTGAAGCTTCCGCTCCGCGCCTGGCAGGGCCCGCCAGGGACAGAGGCTTCCACCCTTGCCACCCCCTCCCGGATGCTCGAGCAGGCGCTGCCAGCCAAGCCCGCGCAGCCCCCGGCATCCACCCAAGCCCTGGAGCCCGCGCAGCCACCCGAGCCCGCGCCGGGGCCCGCGGCGGCCGGCGGCCGACGCGTGCTGGTCGCCGAGGACCACCCGACCAACCGCGAGGTGATGCGCCTGCAGCTGGCGCAGTTCGGGGTGGAAGCCGACATGGCGGTCGACGGCGCGCAGGCGCTGGACATGTTCCGGCGCGGCCGCTACGAACTCGTGCTCAGCGACCTGCACATGCCGAAGCTGGACGGCTTCGACCTGGCGCGCGCGCTGCGTGCGCTGGAGGCCAGCGAGGGCCGCCCGCGCTGTGCGCTGCTGGCCGTCACCGCGGCGGCGCAGGAGGTCGATCTCCGGCACGCGCTCGCGGCCGGCATGGACGCCGCCCTGACCAAGCCGATCCGCCTGGACGCCATGCGCGAAGCCTTGCAGCGATGGCTGCCCGCCGCCCCGCAAGCGCAGGCGGGCGATGGCGTCGCGCCGACGCCGGCGATCGACCCCCAGGTGCTGCGCGAGCTGGTCGGGGACGATGCCGCCACGCTGGCCGCCTTGCGCGCCGACTACGCCGAGGACCTGCGGCGCGACCTTCCTGAACTGCGCCGCGCGCTGGAGGCCTCGCAGGCCCAGGCCGTGGCAGCGCTGGCCCATCGGTTCAAATCGGCGTCGCGCAGCATCGGAGCTCTGGCCTTGGGCGCGCTGTGCGAGCAGATCGAAGCGGCCGCCAAGGGCTCCGATCCGGCTGCCATGGCGGCCCTGCTGCCCCGGCTCGAAGCCGCCGCGAAACAGGTGCTGCGAGAACTGGAGCAGGACCTTCCCGCGGGCGGCTGAAGGGCCGCGGCGGATCGTGGCGGCGCGCGGGCGCGCCATGGATCCGCGGCTCAGCCGTGCAGCCCCAGGAGCAGCCCGCCCAGCGCGCCGGCGCCGATCAGCGCCAGCGGATGCACGTTCCATCGCATCACCGCAACCACGGTCAGCGCGGTCAGCGCCGCGGTGGCCCAGCCGGTGTCGGCCGCACCGACCAGCGAGATGGCGGTCGCCAGCATCATGCCCACGGCCACGTGGGACAGGGAAAAACGCAACAGTCCCATGAACGCCTTCGCGCGCCCGCGCAGGCGCAGGGTCAGCGCCACCAGGGTCAGCAGCGCCGGCGGCAGCACCAGCGCCAGGGTGGCGCCCACCGCGGCCAGCACGCCGCCCGCCTGCAGCGCCACCAGCGTGGCGTAGAGGAAGTTGGGGCCGGGAGCGGCTTGCGCGATGCTGAAGGCCGCCACGAAACCCTGCGGGCTCAGCCAATGGTGCTCGACCACCACGAAGCGGTAGATCTGCGGGGTCAGCGACACCACCCCGCCACCCACGGCCATCATCGAGATGGCGCAGAAGTACTTGAAGATCGCCCACGCCACCAGCAGGCGCTGGGTCACGGCCGCTTCCCCGCATCCTGCCGGCCGCCTCGCAACAGCACCATGCCCAGGGGGGCGAGGCAGGCCAGGACCAGCCACAAGGCCAGATGCAGCACGGCGATGCCCAGCAGCGCCAGCGCCGCCACCAACAGGCTGCGCCAGCGGCGCGGCAGCCCGACGGCCATGCGCAGGGCCATCACCACGATCAGGCCGGAGGCCACGGCGGACATGCCCGCCAGCACCGAGGCCAGCAGGGGCGAATGCCCATGGGCCTCGTAGCCCAGGCCGAGCAGGATCACCAGCACCATGGGACCGAGCATCATGCCGGCCAGCGCGCTGGCCCCGCCGGCCACCCCGGCATGGCGATAGCCGACCATGACCGCCATGTTGCAGATGGATGGCCCCGGCAGCACCTGGCCCAGCGCGAACAGTTCGCGGAACTCCTGCGCCGACAGCACGTGCCGTTGCTCGACCAGCACGCGGTACATCCACGGCAGCACGCCCCCGAAACCGAGCATGGTGATGTGGCTGAACATCCAGAACAACTGGGCGCAGCCCATGGCGGACTGCGCCCCGGCCGCTGGCGCGGCAGGCTCGGCGCTAGGCATGTGGTGCAAGGAAAAGACAAGCACGCCATGCGCGCGGCCCCCTGCCGCGTGCATGGCGTGCGTGCGTACGGATCAGTTTACGTGGATGTGCGCGGTCTGGATCACCTTGCGCCACTTGAAGACCTCGCCATGCAGGAAGCTGCCGAACTGCTGCTGGCTGCCCGCCTGCACCACCACCCCCATGGATTCCAGCCTGGCCTTGGTGGCCGGATCGTTCAGCGCCTGGTCGAGCAGCTGGTTGAGCTTGCGCACGACCGGCGCCGGGGTGCGCGCCGGGGCGACCACGCCCCACCACACCGAGGCCTCGTAGCCCGCGAGGCCGGCCTGCGAGGCGGTGGGCACGTCGGGCAGCAGCTTCAGGCGCTGGTCGCTGGCCACGGCCAGCGCGCGCAGCTGCCCCGAATGCAGCAGCGGCAGGGCTTCCAGCGGGTTCTGCACCATGAAATCGATGCGCCCGCCGAGCAGATCGGTGGTGGCCGGCGCCCCGCCCTTGTAGGGCACGTGCAGGGCCTGGATATGGGCATCCATCTTGAGCAATTCGCCGGCCAGGTGCTGCGAGCTGCCGTTGCCGGCCGAGCCGAAGCTCAGTTTGCCCGGGTGGGCACGCGCGTCGTCGAGCAATTGGCGCAGGTTCTGGAAGCGGGACTTGCGGGCCACGATCACCACCAGCGGCGCCTCTCCGACCTTGCCCACCGGCGCGAAGTCCTTCAGGGGGTCGAAGGGGGCGTCGGGAAACAGCGTCGCATTGGCGGCCAGGCCGTTGGCGGCCAGCAGGATGGTGTAGCCGTCCGGCTTGGCGCGCGCCACGTAGGCGGCGCCCAGGTTGGCGCTGGCGCCGGGTCGGTCGTCGACCAGCACCGTCTGCCCCGTCTCCTTGGACATCTGCTGGGCCAGCACGCGACCGATCATGTCCACGCCGCCTCCGGGGGCGAAGGGCACGACGATGGTCAGCGTGCGGTCCGGGAATCCGGCGGCGTGCGCGGGAGCGCCGATCAGCGAGGCGATCAGGCCGAGGGCCGCGGCGGCGCCGCGCCAGGGTTTGCGATGCATGCGAGTGTCTCCTGTGGGTCGAAAAAACCGGAACGCCTGGCCGCCATGCGGCTCCGGCGGCTCATTCGGTGCGTATGGACTCGTCGCGGATCAGGGCCGCGTAGCGTGCTCGTTCCGACAGCAGCCACTGGCGGAACTGGCCGGGCGTGCCGGGATTGATCTCGCCTCCGGCTCCCAGGATGACGCGGCGCACGGCCGGATCGGCCAGCGCCTGCCGCAGCGCGGCATTCAGCCGGAGCACGGTGGCGCCGGGCGTGCCCGCCGGCGCGACCAGGCCGTACCAGACCGAGGCGGCGAAACCGGGGTAACCCGACTGGGCGATGGTGGGCACGCCGGGAAACACCGCCGAGGGCCGCGGGCTCATCAGGGCCAGCACCCGCATGCGCCCGCTGCGCGCCAGGTCCACCACCTCCAGCGCGTTGACGGCCACGCAGTCGACCTCGCCCGCGAGCGCGTCGGCGATGGCCGGCGCGCCGCCCTTGTAGGGAATGTGGCGCAGATCGACCCGCGCCGCGTGTTCGAACTGCAGCATGGCCAGATGCGGCGTGGAGCCGATGCCCGGGGAGGCGAAGGTCAGCTGGTGCGGCCTGCGCCGCGCGCTGCGCAGCAGGTCGGACAGGCTGCGCAGCGGCGAGTCGGCCCCCACGGCGATGAGCACCGGCACGCGCCCGATCATGCCCACCGGCGCGATGTCGCGCTCCAGGTCGAAGGGCGGCGGCTGGTACAGCGACACATTGGCCGCCAGCGCGTTCGCGGCCAGAAGCAGCGTGCGCCCGTCGGCACGGCTTTGCAGCATCAGCTTGACCGCCAGGTTGCCCCCCGCGCCCGGGCGATCCTCGACCACCAGGGGCTGGTTCAGCGAGCGCGCCAGGGCCGTGCCCACCAGGCGTGCCAGCGTGTCCACCGCGCCCCCGGCGGTGTAGCCCACGATGATGCGCAGGGACTCGGCCCCGGAGGGCGACGAGGCCGCGCGCGCAGCCCACGCGCCCAGGGGCCATGCCGCCACGAGCATGCCCAGCAAGCGGCGACGCGGGGACACCGCCGCGGCAGGACATCCGTCGCGGCTCATGGCGCGACCACCTCGCTCGCAGGCAGGACTCGCGACTGCCTGAGCAGACGCCGCGACCAGGACGCCAGCTGGACGCCCAGCACCAGGCAGGAGGCGACGAGGAAGCCGGCACTGATCGGGCGATGCAGGAACACCCCCAGGTCGCCGCGGGACAAGAGCAGCGCGCGTCGGAAGTTCTCCTCCAGCAGGGGTCCCAGCACGTAGCCCAGGATGATGGGCGAGATCGGGAACTCCAGCAGCAGGAACACGGCGCCGATCACGCCGAACACGGCGAGTTCGCCGACGTCGAACAGGCTGTTGCGCCCGCTGTAGACGCCGATGCAGGTGAAGAACACGGCCGCCGGCACCAGCAGGCGGTAGGGCACGCGCAGCATGCGCACCCACACGCCGATCATCGGCACGTTGAGCACCAGCAGCAACACGTTGCCGATCCAGAAACTGGCCACCAGGCCCCAGAAGATGTCCCGATGCGCGGTGATCAGCTGCGGGCCGGGCTCGATGCCCTTGAGGATCAGCGCGCCCAGCAGCAGGGCCATCACCGCATCCCCGGGAATGCCCAGCGTGAGGGTGGGGATGAAATCCACCTGGGTCTTGGAATGCGAGGCCGCCTCGGGCGCGGCGACGCCTTCGATGAGCCCGCTGCCGAAACGCTCCGGATGCCTCGAGACCTTGCGCTCCAGCGCATAGGCGATGAAGGTCGTGATGGTGGGCCCGGTGCCGGGAATGGCACCGAACAGGGTACCCACCAGGGTCCCGCGCAGCATCGGAAACAGCGAGCGCCTCAGCTCCGCGCGGGTCGGACGCATGTCTCGCATGGACATGCGGGCATGCCGGGTCACGACCTGCTCGCGGTTCACCGTGACCAGGAAATCGGCGATGGCGAACAGGCCCATGCACAGGGCGCCGAGTTCCACGCCGTCGCTGAGCGAGGGCATGCCGAAGCTCAGGCGCAGCATGCCGGTGTTGACGTCGGTGCCGACCACCCCGCACATCATGCCGAACAGGGTCATGGCCACGCCCTTGAGGGGCGAGCCGCGCGACATGGTGGCCCCCGACAGCAGGCCCAGGAGCATGATGGAGCTGACTTCCGCGGGACCGAACCTGAAGGCGATGCGCACCAGGTAGGGCGACAGGAAGATCATCACCACGATGCCCACCGAGGCCGCGAAAAAGGAGGCCAGCATGGTCACCCCCAGGGCCGCTCCGCCGCGCCCCGCGCGGGTCATCGGGTAGCCGTCCAGGCAGGTCACGGCATGGGGCGGATGGCTGGGCAGGTTGAGCAGGATGGCGCCGATCGCCCCGCCGTATTGCGAACCGTAGAAAATGCCGGCCAGCATGAGAATGGCCGGCACCGGGGCCATGGCATAGGTCAGGGGCAGCAGCATGGAAATGGTGGTGAGCGCGCCCAGGCCCGGCAGCACGCCCACCAGGTTGCCCAGTAACACGCCGAACACGGCCCACAGCAGGTGCGCCGGCTGCAGCGCCACGCCGAAGCCATACCAGAGATCGAGCAGGCTGTGTCCCATGGCTGCCCGCTCAGCCCCACTGGAAGGGGTTGAATTGCAGCTGCAGGCCCACCCCGAACACCAGGTAGCCCAGCAGGCTGGTCGCGAGGGCCAGCAACAGCGCGACACGCAGGCTGTTGCCCCGATCGGCCAGCGCGGCCAGCAGCACGCAGGCGAAGGTGGCAGGAACCATGCCGCCGTGGCGCCCCAGCACGATGAAGGCCGCGAGCGACAGCAGCAGCATGCCGGCGCCGCGAAGGTCGATGCCGTGGCGGGGCTTCGGCAGAGGCTGCGACAGGGGCTCACGCGGCACGGGCCCCGGGCCCCGCGCCAGGCTGCCCAGGCCCAGCAACAGGCCCACGCCCAGGGTCAGCGCGCCCAGCAGCATCGGAAAGTACCCTGCCCCCATGCGGCTCAACGTGCCCACGCCATAACCATGCCCGGCCCAGGCCACGCCGGCGCCCAGCGCGACCAGCAGCAAGGCGGCGATGCGATCCTTCGCGCGCGACGAGGCCAAGCCCTTGCCCATGCATGTCTCCAGGATGAATCCTTGCCGCGGCTGCCCCGCGTGCTCTGGCACGGACTGTAGATCGGGCCGCGGGAAGACTGCATGTGGACATTACGTACCGCCCGCCCGCCGCCTGGGGACGCCTGGGGACGCCTGGGTACGGCTGGCGCACCGGCCCTTGCCGAGCGCCAGCGGGCTACGGTCTCGCACCGAGCTCGCGCAGACGATTGGCCAGTTCCACCGCCGAGCGCACGCCCATCTTGTCGAACACCCGGGAGCGGTGCACTTCGACGGTGCGCACGCTGATGTCCAGCGCGCGGGCGATCTGCTTGTTGGAGTCGCCGCGGGCGATGAGCCCCAGGATCTGGCGTTCCCGTTCGGTCAGCTCGCGCAGCCGGTATTGCAGCGCCGCCTGCTGCATGCGTGCGCGGATCACCGACTCGCTGGCCCGCAGCGCCTGTTCCACGCGATCCACCAGTCCATTGTTGGAAAAGGGCTTTTCCACGAAATCGAAGGCTCCGCGCTTGAGCGCCGCCACCGCGGTGGGAACGTCTCCGTGCCCGGTGAGAAACATCACCGGGAGCGCCTCGCACAGGCCGCGCTGCGCAAGCTCCTCGAACAAGGCCAGGCCGCTGGTGCCGGGCATGCGGATGTCCAGCAGCAGGCAGGCGGGCGCGCGCGGCCAGGCGGGATCCAGCGCCAGCGCGGCCCCGAGCATGGACTGGAAGGAGGCGGCATCGGCGTGCGCCTCGCACAGCAGCCGGCGCGAGCGCAGCAGCCAGGCGAGTGCGTCGCGCACCACCGGCTCATCGTCCACCAGATAGACCACCGGCAGCCCGAGGGGCTGCGGCGCGCCGGGCGTCTCAGGCATCAGGGTCCTCCTGCGCGGCCGGCGCCGCGCGCCCCCGCGCGGCCGCCGGCAGGGTGAAGCGAAAGCGCGCGCCGACCACGCGCCCTTCGGCGTCGCGCAGATTGTCGAAATCCAGCGAGCCGCCATGCTGCTCGATGACCGTGCGACACAGGCTCAGGCCCAGCCCCATGCCCTCCTCCCGGGTGGTGAAAAAGGCGGTGAAGATCTGTGCCCGCAACTCGTCGGGAACCCCGGGCCCCCGGTCGACCACGGCGAACTCGACCAGGCCCGCGCCCAGCGGCCGCGCCTCGATGCGCAGCAGCGGCTCGAGCCCCTGCGCGGAGCTCTCCATGGCCTGGATGCCGTTGCGCGCCAGGTTGATCAGCACCTGCTCGACCATGGTGCGGTCGCACAGCACCCGCGGCGCCGGCTGGGCCACGTGCACCTCCACCCTCGCGGCGCTGCGCCGCGCCTGCATGCGCACCAGCGGCAGGATGGCCTCGACCAGCAGGTCGGCCCCGATGGCCAGGCGCTCATGCTCGCGGCGACGCACGAAATCCTGCACGCTGCGGATGACGCGCCCGGCACGCTCGGACTGTTCGGCGATGCGCTCCATGGCCTGCAGCAACAGCGCGGGCTCGGGACGGAGCAGCGGGTCGTTCATGAGGTTGATCGAACCCGTGGCGAAACTTGCGATGGCCGACAGCGGCTGATTGAGTTCGTGGCTGAGCAGCGAGGCCATCTCGCCGACCGTGGCCAGGCGCGCTGTGGCCTGCAGGCGCTCCTGCTGGCGACGCGACATGTCCTCGATGCGGCGCTGCGCGCTGAGGTCCAGCGCGGTGCAGATCCAGCCGGTCTGACGGCCCTCGGCGTCCAGCAGGGGGGACTCGTGGATCATCACCGGAAAACGCCTTCCGCTGCTGGAGACGAACTCGGTCTCCTGCCCCTGCGAGCCCGCCCGCTCCGCCGAGACGGTCGGCTCGGGCCAGTAGCGTTCTTCGCCCCGACCCAGCAATTGCGCGGGGCCATAGCCGACCATGTCGCAAAAGGCCTGGTTGGCGAAGGTCACCCGCCCCTGCATGTCACGCGCGCGCAGCCCCGCCAGCACCGAGTCCTCCATGGCCTTGCGAAAGGCCAGGGACTCGCCCAGTGCCCGTTCGGCGTGCGAGCGCTTGCGCATGTCGCGGGCGAGCACCAGCGCCACCCCGAACAACAGCAGGGACAGGCCCAGCACCAGCCCCGTGCTCAGATTGGGAATCACGCCCGGGCGCCCGGAGGCGCTGTCCACATGCAGTTGCAGGCTGTGGCCGGGCACTCCGACCACGCGGTCGGCCACGAACACCCCGGCCCCGTGGGGCGAGCCGGTACGCACGATGCGGGTGCCATCGCCTTCGACAAAGGAAATCTCGTGGTTGCGCGCCAGGTCCGGGCTTTCTACGCTTTCCAGCAAGGCGCCCAGGGAGATCGAACCCACCAGGTAGCCGGTGAGATGCGCGTCGGTGACCTGCGCGGCGCAGAGATCCATCACTTCTTCCCCGAGGCCGTTGCCCAGGGGGACGAAATAGCTTTGCGAGTACTGGGGCTCCCCCGCCCTGCGGGCCGCGATGCAGGCGCTTTGCGTGGCGAAGTCGAGCTGGTCGCGGGGCAGCACCGAGAACAAGGGTTTGTGCAGGGGATTGTCCACCGCGCTCAGCACCTTCAGGGAGGCGTCGCGACGCTCCACGCGCAGCAGTTCGCGCTGGGACAGCAGCAGCGCCGCGGCCTCGCGCTTCCATTCGGCCGGAGCCTGCCGGGAATCGGCCAGCGCGGCCAGGCGTTGGGTATCGATGAACAGGCGGTGGCGCAGCTGGGCCGCCACCTCGGCCGTGATGGCGTCCACGCGCTGCTGCTGGCGAGAGGCCTGGAAGTCCATGGTCAGCCACACCAGCCAGGTCTGCGCCACCGCGATCAGCGCGACCAGCATGGCCCACCACAGCCAGCGCCGGGGCGGCGCGGGCAGGCTGGGTGCAGGAAGGATGGGAGTGCTCATCGAGGCGCGACGGCGCATGCGGACCCCGGCAATCTAGCAGGCCGGCCGAGGCGGCTGGCGGCGACGACCCGCGGGCAAGGCGCATGCTGCGGCGGCAGGCCGGGAGGCGGCTAGCCGCAGGATGCGCCGTCGCCGCGGATGCGCTGGCGCAATTGCATGAGCTCCTCGCAGATGCGCCGCGCCGGCCCCAGCAGCAGCTGTCCCTGCGGGGTCGGCGCCACGCCGCGAAAGCTGCGCACCAGCAGCGGCGCGCCGAACTCCGCCTCGAGCTCGTGCAGCAGCTTGCTCAGGCCCGGCTGCGACAGCCCGAGCATGCGCGCGGCGCGGCGCACGCTGCCGAGCTGCGCCGCCAGCACCAGGCCCTGCAGGGCATCGGGTCGCAGGTGCAGGCGCGAGGCCCGCCCAGGCCCGCCACCGCCCTGCGCCGCGCCCTGCCCGGCTCCGGCCCGGGGCTCGCCGGGGCCCGGAGCGATCACGGCTTCGCGACGCCGTAGACCGACTGGCCCGTGCTCGAAAGCACGGCGCGGCGCTGGGCAGCGTCGAGGCCTTGCGTGGCCACCAGCGCGGCCTGCACCATGCGCTGGTACGGCAGCATGGTGTTGCCCATGTCCGAACCCCACATCACGTGATCGGCGCCGAACACCTGCACCGCGCGCTGCACCAGGTCCTGCATGGCGTGGGGCCGGAAATCGGCGTGTTCCAGGTTCTCGGTGGTAAATTTCCAGTACACGTTGCGCGCCGAAGCCAGCGCCTCGAAGGGCGCACCGATGCCGAAGTCCGGCGCCGGGCCGGCCATCGCCCAGGCCAGGTGGTCGAGCACGATCTTCGCGTGCGGGTAGCGCGCCGCCAGTTCGCCGATGTCGCGCAGGAAGCGCGGGTCCGGCTCGCGCGGATAGGGCATCAGTTCGACCACCAGGCCATGTTCGTCGGCGGCCTTCCACAACGCCAGCATGCCGGGCGTACGCAGCCAGGGGTAGCCGCCGTCGGGCGCCCGGTGCCCGAGCTTGCGAAAGCCGGCCACGCCCTGCTCGCGCGCGAGCTTCACCAGCGTGGCGGCGGCGTCGGGAGCCTCGGGGTTCAGGATCACCAGCGGCTTGACCCTGGCCGGAAAGCGCGAGGCCACCGACAGCAGGAAGCGGTTGTCGCCGCCGTAGGCGGCGCCGTACTGGATGCCCACGCCGGCCCCCACGCCCTCGGCCTTCCAGTCGGCAAACACCCGCCGCGGCAGGGTCGGGTGCTCGGCGGCGCGCCGGTTCATCACGGCCTGGCCCATGTAGGCGTGTTCGTCGTGCAGGGGAAAATGCGCGAAGTCGTTGCTGTAGAAATGCACCTGGGTATCGAACAGCGCGAAACCGGGAGCCGGGGCTTGCTGCCCGGCTTGCGCGCCCAGGGTGCCGGCGCCGAACAGCAGCGCCGCGAGGGTGGCACGAAAAGGCTTCATGGTGGGGCTCCTGGCTCAGAAGGAATGACGCAGGCCGAGGTCGAGGCCGTTGGCGGACTGGCCGTAGCTGCCGGCGAAGGTGTTGGTGGCGTCATGCACCCCGTAGGCGGCGGCGCTGCCGTTGGAGATGTGGCTGAGCCCGCCGTAGAGCAGGGTCGAGCGCGACAGCGAGTACTGGTAGCCCACGCCGATCAGGCTGGCGTTGCTGGAGGCCACCTCCTTGTTGTCGGTGTGGGCGTACGACAGGTTGAACTGGCCCCGCCCCGCCGGCACCGCCGCGCCCACCATCCAGAAGCGGTTGTCCAGGCTCGCCGTGGAGGCCTTCACCGGAGTGAAGGCCGAGCCGGGAAAGCCGCTGGTGTAGGTCTGGACCATGGCGCTGAGCACCACCACGTGCAGGTCGTAGTGCCCGAACAGCTGCTCCACGTGGGTGGAGGCGGTGCTGCCGGCGGGAATCCGGCCCGATTCCAGCGCCGTGCCGGTGCGGTAGTCGTTGTACAGGTAGGCCGCCCCGAGGTACAGCGGGCCGTGCTGGTAGTGCAGGCTGAGGTTGCCCAGGCTGCCGGACTGCGTGGAGCCGGCCACCGCGCCGAAGCCGTAGACCAGCTGGGCGCTGAAGCCGTCGACGGTGGGCGTGGCGTATTCCACCAGCTGGGATTCGCGCAGGTAGTTGAAGGCCGACACCGCGCGGTTCAGGCTGGTGATGGAGGCCGTGGTGCCGTTGCGGAAGGGATCCACCGACACCGCGTTGGTGTACACGGGCATCAGGAAGCGCCCGGCGACGAGCTTGCCCCAAGGCCCCTGCAGGCCCAGCAGCGAGGTGCGCTGCATGAAGCCGCCGCCCGTGCAGTAGCCGTTGGAGGGCAGGCTGGTGGCCGAGGTGCCGTTGGTGAAGTCGCCCGCGCCGCAAAAGCCCGTGGCCAGGTCGTAGATCACCGAGTTGCCCCCGCCCAGCGCCTCGCTGCCGCGAAAGCCGATCTGGTCGGGAAAGTCGCTGCCCGCGGTCAGCTCGGTGAGCGAGCCCCCGGGCGCACCCGTGGCGTGGGTGACACCGATGTCGATGTTGCCGTACAGGGTGGGGCCCGCGGCCCGCGCCTGCATGGCGCAGGCGGCGGCCACGGCGATGCTCAGGCTCAGCAACTGGTGGGGCTTCATGATGGGATCTCCTCGGGTGGTTCGGATCGCTTGTGGGGATTTCGCGGGGTGCACGAGGCCCGGCCCGTCCCGGAACAGGCGTCCGGGGGGCCTGGCGCGGCGGGCGCCGCGTGCTTCAGGTCATGAGGTTGTGCCGGGTGGGCGTGGCCCAGGCCGCCAGCAGGTAGGCCAGCGCCAGCACTGCGGTGGCGATGGCCAGCGCCACGCTCAGGCCGCTGGAGGCCTTGGCGATCAGCGACACCACCACCGGCATGGAGCCGCCGAGGGCGAAGCCGATGTTCCACGACACCGCCGTTCCGCTCGAGCGGATGGAGGTGGGGAAGCGCTCGTTGAGCACGATGAGCAGGGGCGCGTAGCAGAAGGTGCCCACCGCGCTGAGCAGCACCGAGTACATGCCGATCTCGCGCAGCGAATGCGCCTGCGCCAGGCCGTGGTACATCAGCGGGATCGCCACCAGCGAAACGACCCCGTAGACCAGCATGGCCGGCTTGCGCCCCACGATGTCGGTGAGATAGCCCGACAGGACCGAGGAGGCGATCACGGCCAGCGCCGACAGGCTGAGAATCTGCCCCAGATCCTTCGGCTTGACGTGGTTCACCAGCTTCATGAAGGTGGGCAGGTAGCCGGAGGTCAGGTAGGACAGCCCGCCGCCGCAGGTGGTCAGCACGATGCACAGCAACACCACCGGCACGAAGGCGCCCAGGCGCGCGGCCGGCGCGGCTGGCGCCTTGCGCGAGGCCTCGCCGGGCTGGGCACGCTGCAGGGCTTCCCACAGCGGCGACTCGTGCAGGCGGCTGAACACGAACAGCCCCAGCAGGGAACTGATCAGGCCGCTGAAGAACATGACACGCCAGCCCCACTGCGCGAAGGCCGGCCCCGGGAACAGCGAGGTCACGGCCAGGAACACCAGGGAGGCCATGAGCTTGCCCACGCCGGAGCCTCCGCCGGAGATGATGCCCGAGGCCAGGCCGCGGTGCCTCGGCGCGATGGACTCGGTGCCCAGGGTGTGGGTGGAGGCCACCATGCCCCCCATGAACACGCCCTGCACCAGACGCAGGCCCAGGAACAGCGCGGGGGCGAGCAGGCCGATGGACTGCACGGTCGGCAGCGTCCCCATCAGCGCGGTGGACAGGCCCACGCCGACGGCGGCCACGACCATGGCGCGCCGGCGCCCGCGCCGGTCGGCGAAACGCCCGAACACCCAGCCCCCGGCCGGGCGCATGATCAAGGTGGCGGTGAAGGCGGCGTACACCCCCGCCAGCGACAGCATCTGCTGCCCGGAGGGAAAGAACACCCTGGCCAGCACCGGCGCGACGTACAGGAGGATGAACAGGTCGAACAGGTCGAAGGCCCAGCCCAGCGCGGAAAACGCGATGGCCGCGGCGACCTGGCCCTGGGTGAGCGCACTGCCCGATGTCTCGGCTCGGCTTGCTTGCACGGATTGGTCCCCTTCTTGTGGAATCTGAGCGGCGAGGCACGAAACCACACTCGCCGGCCTTCATGGTCGCCCAGCTTGGCGCCTCGCGCCACCGGCGCGCCTGGACTAGCTGCTATGCGCGATCTATATAAGCAGTATTACGTATCGAGGGCCCGCTCGCGGCGCCTACGATCGCTGGAGCGCAGCTATGCCCGCGTGCGCCGGGCCTGCCTGGCGAGCAGCAGTACGCCGAGCGCCGCGAGCACGCTGCCCATGACCAGGTAGCCGTTGCCCACGCGCCCGGTGAGCGAGGCCACCGCGGCGAAGACCGAGGGGCCCGCGAAGGCGCCGCAGAAGGTGAAGAACAGCGTGCCCCCGGTCAGCACGCCGGCCATGCCGGGAGGCGCCAGGCGCGCCACCTCGGCCAGGTACACGCCGTTCCATCCGGTGGCCGTGGCGCCGAAGGCCACGGCCAGCCACCACAGCGCGGGCCGCGGCCAGGCCGGACTCAGCAGCCCGGCCAGCAGGGCGCACAGCCCCATCGCCAGGGCCAGCAGCGCCAGCATGCGCGAGGGCCGCACCCAATGGTCGCTGATCCAGCCCCAGGCGATGCGCCCCACCACGCCGGCTGCCTGCGCCGCCGCCAGCAGCAGCCCCGCGCGCACCGCGTCCATCCCCGCGCCCACGTGCGCCTGGGCCACCAGGTAGCTGGCCAGGCTTCCCTGCATGGCCGCGAAGAACAGCGTGGACAGTGCCAGTTCGCGCATGGGCGCGTGGGTCCACACCATGCGCAGGGTACGCAGCGAGCCCCCGGCGCCGACGCGCCGACCGGCTTCGCGGTAGCGGTCGAAGCGCTCGCGCAGGGGCTGCAGCAGCGCGCTGCACAGCAGGCATACCAGGGCCAGCAAGGGCAGGGCCAGGCGCCAGCCCACGCGCAGGTCCGCGACGGGCAGCACGGCTCCCGCCAGCATGCCCCCCAGGGGCACGCCGGTCTGCTTGATGGAGAACACCAATCCGCGCCAGCGCGGCGGCACCTCGTAGGCGAACAGATGCGAGCTGGCCGGGGTCGAGGTACCGTAGCCGCTGCCCACCAGCACCGCGCCCGGCAGCATCAGCGCGGGCACGGCGCTGGCCACCAGCAGCAGGCCGCAGGCGACGATGGCCAGGCAGAACTGGGCCGTGCGCATGGCCCCCAGGCGCACCACGGGGATTCCCGCGTTGATGGCCGACAGCATCGCCCCCACGTACAGCGCCCCGCTGTAGAGGCCCACCGCGCTCAAGGGCAGGCGGGTGGTCGCCGAAACGGCCGGCGCGATCGCCGGCACCGCCAGCGCCGCCGCCGAAGCGAGGGTCTGCACGGCGAGCATGCTGGACATCGCGAGGCCGGGGAATGCATCTCCGAAAAGCGGTCGAGGCGCGATGGTCATGGCATGCGAATCCTAGCTTCCCATGCCTTATCCTGCCGGGGCATGCCCCTGGACGGCGCCCCCATGAACGATTTCCCCCAGCGACCCCTCGATGTCCCCCCCGGCACGCCGCCGACCGTCGCCGCGCGCGGGGTCGAGGACTGGCTGCGCACGCACCCGCTGTTGCGGGAACTGATGGCCTTGCGCGAAACCACCTGGTTCAACCCCGGCGTGCAGCCGGCGGCGCGCGCCCTTGCGGGCTGCGGCCTGGTGGAGGCCGACGTGGACGAGGCGGCGCGGCGGCTTCAGCGTTTCGCGCCGTGGGTGGCACGGGCGTTTCCCGAGACCGCCGCGCACCAGGGGCTGATCGAGTCGCCGCTGCGACGCCTGCCTTCCATGCGCGAGGCGCTGCGCGAGCGCTACGGCGCGCCGCACCAGGGGGATCTGTGGGTGAAGCTGGACAGCCATCTGCCGATCTCCGGGTCCATCAAGGCGCGTGGCGGCATCCACGAAGTGCTGCAGCACGCGGAAAGCCTGGCCCTTCAGGCAGGACTGCTGCGCGAGGACGACGATTACGCGCTGCTTGCGCAAGCTCCGGCGCGCGAGCTGTTCGCGGCGCACCGCATCGCGGTGGCCTCCACGGGCAACCTGGGCCTGTCCATCGGCATCGTCGGCGCGGCGCTGGGCTTCGAGGTCAGCGTGCATATGTCGGCCGATGCCCGGGAGTGGAAAAAGCGCCTGCTGCGCGAGCGCGGCGTACGCGTGGTGGAGCACGCCAGCGACTACAGCGCCGCCGTGGTCGAGGGACGCCGCGAGGCCGCTGCCGACCCGCGCTGCCACTTCGTGGACGACGAGAACTCGCGCCAGCTGTTCCTGGGCTACGCGGTGGCCGCGCGACGCCTGCGCCGGCAGTTCGACCAGGCGGGGGTGCGCGTGGATGCCGAGCACCCGCTGTGGGTGCACCTGCCCTGCGGGGTCGGCGGCGCTCCGGGCGGCGTGGCCTTCGGCCTGAAGCTGGCCTTCGGCGATGCCGTGCACTGCCTGTTCGCCGAGCCCACCCACTCGCCCTGCATGCTGCTGGGCGTGTACACCGGATTGCACGACGCGATCTGCGTGCAGGACTTCGGCATCGACAACCGCACGGTGGCCGACGGCCTCGCCGTGGGCCGGGCCTCCGCCTTCGTCGGGCGTACCGTGCAGCATCTGGTGGAGGGCTACTGCACGGTCGACGACGAGGAGATGCTGGCGCTGCTGGGCCTGCTGGATCGCAGCGAGGGCCTGCGCCTGGAGCCCTCGGCCCTGGCCGGCTTCGCCGCCAGCGCGCGGGTACCGGAATCGGCACGGGTCGCCACCCACCTGGCCTGGGCCACCGGCGGAGGCATGGTTCCCGAGGAGGAGATGCGCGCCTACCTGGAGGGTTCGCAAAAGCCTCGGCCCAGCCCCGCGAGGGCGCGGTGAAGCTGTTGCAGGTTCTCCAGGTTCGTGCGCTCGAGAATGGCGCGGATCTGGGTGCGGATGGTCGCGATGGCGCGGCCGCAATGGGTGGCGACTTCCTCGGGGGACATGCCGCGTGAGAGACAGGCGGCCACGCGGGCCTGCGCGGGCGTCAGGCCCAGCCAGCTGCTGAGCGCGGACTCGTCCAGGGCACCGCGCTCTCCGAAGGGATCCAGGATCAGCACCCGCTGGCGCGGCCCGGCCTGCTCGTCGACGATGGCCGTGACGGCAAAGGACTGCGCGCACCGGCCCGCCGCGGCCGGCCGGTGCAGCGCGAAGAACTGCGGCTTGCCCGTCTGCTCCAGACGCAGCAGGGCCTCGGATGCGCAACGCCCGGCGACTCCGGTGGCGGCCAGGCGCCCTTGCCGCAGACGCAGGGGCCCCTCGGGCCCCAGGCAGGAGCGAGCGACATCGTTGGCATAGATCAGCCTGGCCCCGGGGCCCAGGGCCATCACCCCGTGGCCCGCGTGGCGCACGGCCGCCGCGAGCGCGGTCGCGGCCACCATCAGGTCCGGGCAGGACTCCTCGCCGGCGACCGGGGTGGGCGCGGGTGCGGCCGTGTCGGCCGTTTGCGGAAGTCGGGATCGAGAAAGGGGAAAGCGGACGGACATATCGAAACGGGCGAATCCGATGCGCGTGCCCGGACGCTGGCATCGGGAACCAGCTTTGATTATTCCGTAAATCCGAATAACAGTTTTGTAACTCCTCGTGTATTTTGGTAATGCAAGACTTCCACCCATGGTCGCGCCGACGATTTGGAAAATCTCTTCATGCGCACGTAAGGGTTTTGCAAGAAAACCTGAATATCCCCGGCCCGCGACGTGCCCGGACGCGGACCTCCTGCCCTTGCAGGCTTCGGAATTGCGGGATCCCGACATCGACAAATGTGATGATCCCGTTTCCAGTTCCGGGCGGCGGGAAAGCCGACGCCATGCTCCGGGATCTGCGGCTTCGGCCCCCAACGGACGGGCCGCGCGGAACTTTGCGCAACATCGCGGCCGGGAGAATGTCGCCAGTGGAAATTCCAAGCGACAGGAAACGATGAGCCCCCATGAACACGGGGTATCTGCGCACTATTGATGAAGGCCACGCGAAGGGCCTTGACTCTAATTCCACGTTGATGCCGTGGGTATTTCCACGGCCCGTTACCTTCGCGAAACACCATGCGCCCATTCATGCTGCGCGGCCTCGGCGCCGCCATCGCCCTGTGGGCCGCCCAGGCCCTTGCCCATGCGGCCCCCACCCCCTTGCAGCGCGCCCAGCTGGATGCGCACGAAGACCATCGGCTCGGCGTCGGCGTGCTGCTGCTCGGCCGCGGAGAGGAATCGGCGCGGATTGCCGCGCTGATCCACTCGGGGGCGGCTCGCTATGCCTTGCGCCACTTCGAGCTGGTGGTGCTGCGCGCCGGAAGCGACGGCGTCTATCGAGTCCAGCGCCTGGGCGGCGCCTGCGACGGCATCCAGCCCTGTGCCCAGGAAGAATTTCGCCAGGGTCTGGACGCGGCGCAGGCACGCGCGCTGGCGCAGGGTCGACTGGGGGGGCCGATGTTCGTGGTCTATCCGGCCAACGGCGATCCACGCCCGAGCGGAATCGCCTTCGGTTTCGACGGGCTGGACAGCATCGTTCGATTCGCGCGTTCCGTGCGCCACGGATCCCCGGGACAGCCGGCCTTGTACGAGGACCGGCAGGTGCTGTCGCGCAATCCCTGAGGCGGCGAGTAGCAGGCTGCTAGCGGGACTCGGGCGGCGCCTCGGCGGTGCGCCGCAGGGCGGCGCGCTGGTCGGCTCGCTGGATCACCCGGTGCAGCACCAGCACCAGCCACACGCAGGCCATGCCGAAGACCAGCGTGGCCAGCGCCCAGCCCCAGATCACGCGGTCGCCCTGGGAAACGCTGAGGGAGCCCAGCGGGCGCCCCGACATGGGCACCAGCATCCACGCCGACAGCGCGGCGCCGACCAGTACGAAGATTCCCACCGCGTGGGTGAACAGCTTGGCTCGCATGTCGCGCATACTACCTGCCCCATGGCGGCCGCGGGGCGGCCTGGCGACTACGCGGCCTGCGCCGCGTGCTGCCGGCCCGCCTCGCGCAGGTGGGCCTCGGCCTGCGCGACCACCTGCGGAAATTCCGGGCCCGGCACCGGCTTGCCGAACAGGAAGCCCTGTGCCAGGTCGCAGTGCAGTTGCCGGAGATAGTCCTGCTGCGCGGGAGTCTCCACGCCCTCGGCCACCACCCGCAGCTGCAGGCGCTGCGCCAGCGCCACGATGGCGGACACGATGGCCGCGTCGTCGGCATCGTGCTGCACGTCGCGGATGAAGCCGCGGTCCACCTTGAGCTCGGTGGCGGGCAGGCGCTTGAGATACAGCAGGCTGGAATAGCCCGTGCCGAAGTCGTCGATGGACACGCCCACCCCCATGGCCTCGAACTGCTTCAGGATGGCCATGCTGGATTCGACGTTGCGCATCGCGGTGGACTCGGTCACCTCCAGCACCAGCGCGCGCGGGGGCAGCGCGTGGCGGCGCAGCGCGTCGCGCACCGACTGCACCAGGCCGGGGTGGTCGAACTGCAGCGCCGACAGGTTCACCGCCACGCTCCAGTGCCGATTTCCCGCGCTGCGCCAGGCCGAGGCCTGGCGGCAGGCCTCGTCGAGCACCCAGTCGCCGATGGGCACGATCAGGCCGGCCTGTTCGGCCAGTCCCAGGAAGCGATCGGGGGGCACGTTGCCGCGGCTGGGGCTGGCCCAGCGCAACAGGGCCTCCGCGCCCACCGCACGGCCGCTGCGCAGATCCAGCTTGGGCTGGTAATGCAGGCGGAACTCCCCGCGCGCGAGCGCCCCGCGCAACTCGGCCAGCAGTTCCAGGTTCTCCTGCGCATTGACCAGCATCGAGGGGTCGAAGAACTGGTGGGCGTCGCGCCCCGCCGACTTGACCCGATACATCGCCGCATCGGCATGGCTGATGAGTTCCTGCGCCGTGGCGCCGTCCTGGGGATACAGGGCGATGCCGATGCTGGCGGAAATGCGCAGGTGGTGGCCGTCGACCACGAATTCCTGACGCAGCACCGCGCCCAGGCGCGCCGCCAGGGCATGGACCTCCTCGCGGCGCAGGGCCTCGGCCACCACCACGAACTCGTCGCCACCCATGCGCGCTGCCATGTCCGAGGGGCGCATGGTGTCGCGCAGGCGCTGCGCGATCAGGCTCAGCAGGCGGTCGCCGGCCTGGTGCCCGAAGGCGTCGTTGACGGCCTTGAATCCGTCGAGATCCACGAACAACACCGCACAGGCCTGCCCGCCGCGGCGGCTGTCGCGCATGGCCTGCTCCAGGCGTCGCTCCAGTTGCAGGCGATTGGGCAACTTGGTCAAGGCGTCGTGCAGGGCCAGGAAGGCGATCTCGCCATGCGCCTGCGACAGGGAGGACTGCAGCAAGGCGCTTTGCATTTCGAATCGCCGGTCGAGCATGGACAGCACGATGGCCGCCGCCAGCACGGCCACCGCCGCGGTCAGCACCATGGGCGCCAGACCCTGCCCGCTCCAGCCGCCCGCCAGCGCGCCGCACTGGCTACCGGCGGGAAAGCCCGCGGCGGCCATGCCGGTGTAGTGCATGCCGGCGATCGCCGCGCCCATGAGGCAGGCGGCGCCCGCTCGCAATCGATACAGGTGGTGGCTGCGACGCCGCAGGCGAAAGGCGATCCACAGCGCGGCGCCCGAGGCGCCGATGGCGATGGCGATGGACAGCAGCACCAGCACCGGGTCGTAGGCGATGAAGGGGCTCATGCGCATGGCGGCCATGCCCGTGTAGTGCATGGCCGCCACGCCGCCGCCCATGCCCAGGGCGCCCACGCCGAGGCGTGCGCGCGTGAGATCCGCGCCGCTGACCAGGTACAGCGCGAATCCCGAGGCCGCGATGGCGATGAGCAGGGACAGCAGGGTCAGGCCCGGGTCGTAGGCCAGGGGCACCGGCAACGTGGCCGCGAGCATGCCGACGAAGTGCATGGACCAGATGCCCACGCCCATGCACAGGGCACCGCCCGCCAGCCACCACATGCGCGCCTGCGCCGAGCGCGCGGTGGAAATGCGCGCGGCCAGGTCCAGCGCCGTGTAGGACGCCAGGACGGCCACGAGCAAGGAGCCCAGCACCAGGGGCCAGGCGTAGGAAACAGGATCCATCGAGGGGTTCCGGAGCGGTCGGGCATGCGCGCACCGGAGGTCGGCGAACGCGGGTTCCGCCGCCGCGCGCGGATCCACGGAAGCATTTTGCGAGGATTTCGTCGTCGCAGGGCTGGGTTCCATGCGAGATTCGTGATGCAATCGCGCATTAGTTCACGATTGCGCCGGAAACAGGTTTTCCGGCAGGAAAAAGGGGGACGGTTTGGCCAGGGGATGGGGAGCTGCGCGCATGGCCGTGGCATGCGCATGGAGTCTGCTGGGCATGGTGACGGCGCACGCCAACCTGCCCCCGCATGCGCAGGCGGCGCCCGACGCCGAACCCCGGGAGATCCGCCTGTGGCAGAGTGATCCCCTGCTCCTGCACGCGGCCTCCGCGATCGTGGTCGACGCCGGCACCCAGCGGGTGCTGCTGCGCAAGAACGCCGACGTGGTGCGCCCGATCGCCTCGCTGACCAAGCTGATGACCGCCATGGTGGTGCTGGACGCCCACCAGCGCATGGACCGCTGGATCACCATCCGGCGCGCCGACATCGACACCCTCAAGTGGAGCGCATCGCGCCTGCGCCCGGGCATGCGCTTCACGCGGGCCAGGTTGCTGCAACTGGCCCTGATGTCCTCGGAGAACCGTGCCGCGCACGCCCTGGCCCGCCACTACCCCGGGGGCCTGGCCGCCTGCATCCGCGCGATGAACCGCAAGGCGCGCGCGCTGGGCATGCTGAGCACCCACTACGTGGACCCCACCGGACTTTGGCCGGGCAACCGCTCCGACGCGCACGACATCGCGCTGCTGGTGGCGGCGGCCACCCACTATGCGACCATCCGGCGCGACACCACCCACGTCAGCACCGTGGTGCATGCCGACGGCGAGCGCCTGGTCTACCGCAACAGCGACCACCTGCTGTACGGCGGGGGCTGGCACATGGTGGTGTCCAAGACCGGTTTCATCAACGAAGCCGGCCACTGCCTGGCCTTCGACGCCTGGCTGCGCGGGCGGCCCGTGATCGTCGTGCTGCTGGACAGCTGGGGCGCCTACAACGACTTCGTCGACGCCATGCAGATCCGCGACTGGCTGCACGAGACCAGCCTGGAGCAGTGGGCGCGCCTGACCGAGCTCGCCCCGCCGCTGAACTGAAGGCCTCGCCCCTGCTCAGGACTGCGCCGGCCTGTCGAAATCCGAGGCGTCGTGGCGTTCGGGCAATTGCAGGGCCGGGTCGCCGAAACTGCGATTGACCCGGCGGCCGCGCTGCACGGGGACCCGCGCCGCCAGCTGCTTCGCCCAGCGCTGGACATGGTGGTACTCCTGCACCTGCAGGAATTCCGCAGCATCGTACAGATCGCCCAGCACGAGCTGCCCGTACCAGGGCCAGATGGCCATGTCCGCGATGGTGTAGGCCTCGCCGGCCACGAAAGCGGACTGCGCGAGGCGACGATCCAGCACGTCGAGCTGGCGCTTGGTCTCCATCGCGTAACGGTCGATCGCGTACTCGATCTTCACCGGCGCGTAGGCGTAGAAATGGCCGAAGCCCCCGCCGAGGAAGGGCGCGCTGCCCATTTGCCAGAACAGCCACGACAGGCACTCGGCTCGCTGCTCCGGATCGGTGGGCACGAAGGCCCCGAATTTCTCGGCCAGGTACAGCAGGATGGCGCCCGATTCGAACACGCGGATGGGCTTCGGACCGCTGCGGTCCACCAGCGCGGGGATCTTGGAATTGGGGTTGATCTCGACAAAGCCGCTGCCGAACTGATCCCCCTCGCCGATGCGGATCTGCCAGGCGTCGTACTCGGCCCCGGCATGGCCGGCCGCCAGCAATTCCTCCAGCAGCACGGTGACCTTCACGCCATTGGGCGTGCCCAGGGAATACAGCTGCAGGGGGTGGCGTCCGACCGGAAGTTGCTTGTCGTGGGTGGAGCCGGCCACGGGCCGGTTGATGTTGGCGAAACGCCCGCCGTTGGCGGACTTCCAGGTCCACACGCGAGGCGGGGTATAGGTGTCTTGCTCACTCATGCGTGATTCTCCAGGGCGAATGCGAATGCACCACGAACCATAGCGCGCGCCCGGAAAATCTGCAGGAGCCGGCGAAGCCTCAGGCCGGCAGCTGGGCCACGTCCACCCACTGGGCGCCCGTGATGCGCACCAGTCGCTCGGGCTCGATGCGCAGCGCCGAATGGATCGAGCCGGCCGCGGGCAGCACCACCTCGAAGCGCCGCAGCGACAAGTCGGCGTACACGGGCAGCGGATGCGCCAGGCCGAAGGGACATACCCCACCCACCGGGTGTCCGGTCCAGTGCACCACCTCCTGCGCGTCGAGCATCTTCGCCTTGGCGCCGAAATGCTGCTTGTACTTGCGGTTGTCCAGGCGCGCGTCTCCCCCCAGCACCACCAGCACCGCGCGGTCCTGCAACCACAGCGACAGGGTCTTGGCGATCTGCGCCGGCAGCACTCCATGCGCGGCCGCGGCGGCGGCCACGGTGGCCGTGGGCTCGGAGCTTTGCAGCACCTCGATGTCGGGCGCGTGCTGGCCGAGGAAGGCCCGTACCGACTCCAGGCTCATGCCGCGCTGCCCGGCCCCAGGCCCAGAGTGCGCACGAAACCCGCCAGGCGCCGCAGGCCTTCGTGCAACTGCTCGCGCGAGGCGGCGTAGGAAAGACGCACGTGGCGACTGGCGCCGGATTCGCCGAAATCGTTTCCGGGCGTGAGCGCCACGCCGGCCTCGTCCAGCGCGCGCTCGCAAAAGCGCATGGCGTCCAGCCCGGTGGGGCCCACGTCGATGTACACGTAGAACGCTCCGTCGGGCTCCACCGGCACCTGCAGCCCGGCCTCGCGCAGGCCCTCGAGCACCAGGCGCCGCCGCGCCGCGAACTCGGCCCGGCGCTGCTCGCACACGGCGATGGCCTCGGGGCTGAAACAGGCCAGCGCGGCATGCTGCGCCAGGGTCGAGGCACAGATGTAGTAGTTCTGCGCCAGGCGCTCGACCACCGGCACCATGTCCGGCGGCACCACGCACCAGCCCAGGCGCCAGCCGGTCATGCCGAAGTACTTGGAAAAACTGTTGATCACCACGGCCTCGTCGTCGAAGGCCAGCACGCTGGGGGCGGGGCGCCCGGAGGCGTCGCCGTCGGCCAGGTCCAGGTAGATCTCGTCGACCACCCGCCAGGCGCCGCGCTCGCGGGCGAACTCGCACATCGCGCGCAATTGCGCGGGCGGCGCCGAGGTCCCGGTGGGGTTCGACGGCGTGGCGATCATCAGCCCGCGGGTGCGCGCGCTCCAGTGGGCGCGCACCAGGGCGGCGTCGAGCTGGAAGCGGGTGGAGGCATCGGTGGGCACCAGGCGCACGTCGGCGCCGAAACCCGCCAGGAACTGACGGTTGCAGGGATAGGAGGGATCCCCCACCAGCACCTCGTCCCCGGGGTCCACCAGCGCCGCGGTCACCAGCAGGAGCGCCGCCGAGGCGCCGGCGGTGACCACGATACGCTGGGCATCCACGCGCACGCCATGGGCACGCAGGTAGAAGCCGGCGATGGCCTCGCGCAGCGCGGGCAGGCCCAGCGCGGCGGTGTAGGTCAGCGGCGTGGAACGCGCGACCTCGGCCGCGGCCTCCAGCACCTGGGGCGGAGCCCCGAAGTCGGGCTCGCCGATGTTGAGCCGCACCACGGATCGGCCCGCAGCCTCCAGGGCCGCGGCACGCTTGCCGAATTCCATGGCCAGGAAGGGCGAGATCGCCTGAGAGCGTGCGGAAAATTTCATGGTCATCCAGGAAGGTTGCGAATGTGCCGGGGCCTGCTAGGCCGGCTGCGCCAGGCGCCGGCGCTGGGCGGGCCTCGCCACGGTCAGATAGGTCAGCAAGGCGGCCGCCGAGCAAAGCACCATGGTCAGGCTCATCGAGTGCGCGCTGCGGCCGTCGTCGAACCAGGCCACCAGCGCGGACGCCGCCGCTCCGGTGGCCATTTGCACGAATCCCAGCGAGGCCCCTGCCACGCCCGCGATATGGGGCATCGGATGCAGGGCCCCGTGCACCGCGTTGGGGGACAACAAGCCGTAGGAAAAGGTGCCCAGCACCAGCAGCGGCAGGTACTCCGCCAGCCCGACCCGCGGCAGCCAGCCCAGGGCGACCAGCATGCACGCGGCGAACAGCGCGCAGCACAGCCCGACGCCCAGGGGAAGGTGGCCCGGCACATGCCGGCGTCCCAGATGGCCGCTGGTGGTGGCGCCGCCCACGATACCCAGAGCGGTGCAGGCGAACACGATGCCGTACTGCACGGGAGACAGCCCCAGCACCCGGGTCATGAGCAGCGGCGAGCCGGCCACGTAGGCGAACAGGCTGCCGAAGGCCAGCGCGTTGACCATGGCATGGCCGAAGGCCTCGGGATGGGCCAGCATGTCGCGGTAGTTCGCCATCAGCCGGCGCAGGCGCAATGCGTGAGGATCGGGCTGGCGCAGGCTTTCGCCCAGCCCCCGCCAGGCCAGCAGCGTGACCAGGCAGCCGAAACCGGTGAGCACGGCATAGATGTCGCGCCAGGAGCCCAGGCGCAGCATCCAGGCGCCGATGGACGGCGCGACGATGGGCGCGATGGCGCGGATCAGGTTCAGGGTCGACAGATGACTGCGCGCCCGCGCCCCCTCGAACAGGTCGCGCACCACGGCCAGCACCACGACCATGCCGGCGCCGGCGCCGCAACCGGCCAGCAGGCGCGCGGCCAGCAGGGTGGGCATGCCGGGCGCCAGCGCGCAGGCCGCGCTGCCCAGGCTGAACAGCACGCAGCCTGCCAGCAGCGCCGGACGGCGCCCCAGGCGATCCGACAGCGGGCCGAAGCCCAGCTGCGCGAGCGCGAAACCGGCCAGGAACAGGCTGAGCGTCAGGGTGGCGTCGCGCTGCGGCGCATGCAGGGCGGCGGCCAGCGTGGGAAGCGCCGGCAGGCCCATGTCGATGGACAGCGCCACCATCGCGCTCAGGGCGCCCAGCAGCACGAGCAGGCGCGGGGAATCGACGGGAATGGGACGCATCGGCGGGATTTTAGGAGCTTGCGCGACCGCCGGCAGGCGCCCTGGCTACACTTCTGCCTGCACCAGCGCCGGATCGGGCCGGCCCGCGATCCGGCTTGCCGCCCCGGGCGCCTGGAGGCAGTCCCCCCTCATGTCTTCTCGTTCCGATAGCTCCTTCATCACCGTGCCGGGCCGCTTCGAGGCGGCCCGCCGACTGCCTCGCCTGCCGGGCAGCCACCCCGCGCACGGATTGCACGGCCACGGCTTCGAGCTGCGGGCACAATGGCCTGCCCAGGCCCTGCGCGCCCAGCCCGGCACCGAAGTGCAGGCGCTGCGCGAGCATCTGGCGCGCGCGCTGGAGCCGCTGTGCTACGCCGACCTCAACCGCCTGCTGGAGCACCCGGACGACCCGGCACTGGCCGCCTGGCTGGGCGAGCGCCTGCGCACCGACACGGCCTCGGCCGAGCTGGAATTGCGCAGCACGCCCTTCCAGGGCGTGCGCAGCGATGGGCGCGGCGAGTGGCTGGGCCTGCGCCGCTACCGCTTCCAGGCCGCGCACTTCCTGCCCAGGGTTCCCGCCGGACACAAGTGCGGGCGCATGCACGGACATGGTTTCGAGGTGGAGCTGTGCGCTGCGATGACCAGCCACGACACCCTCGACGCGCAATGGGCGCCGCTGGCCGCGCGCCTGGACCATGTGCTGCTCAATGACATCGAAGGCCTGGAGAACCCCACCAGCGAAATGCTGGCGGCCTGGATCTGGCAACGCCTGCGCCCCTCGCTGGACACGCTGCGCAGCGTGTCGGTGTTCGAGACCGGCTCCTCGGGCGCGCGCTACGACGGCGAGGCCTACCGCATCTGGAAGGAATTCGGCCTGGACAGCGCGGTGCGCGTGCGGCGCGCGCCCGTGGGCAGCGCCCAGGCACGCCTGCACGGCCAGACCTTCCGGCTGCGTCTGAGCCTGGCGGCGCCGCTGGACCAGGTGCTGGGCTGGGTGGTGGATTTCGGCGACGTCAAATCGCTGTTCCGGCCCCTGTTCGAACGCCTGGACCACCAGCCGCTGTACGAGATCGAAGGGCTGGACGATACCGACACCCTCACCCTGGCTCAATGGATCCTCCACGCATGCCGGCCGCAGCTCGCGGCGCTGGACGCCGTGCGCCTGCTCGAGGCCGACGGCTGCGGCGCCTGGGCGCGACACACCCCATGAAACCCACGGAACTCGACCCCCTGCCTCCGGGCCTGCCCCAGAGCCCCTGCGTGGGCATCTGCTCGGCCTGCTTCGACGATGTGTGCCGAGGCTGCGGGCGCACGCTGACGGAAATCTCCAACTGGCTGTTCATGAGCGATGCCGAGCGCCAGGCCATCTGGCGCCGCGTGCTCGCGCAAGGATGGCAACCGCGACAGCAGGGCCGCCGATCCTGAGCCGCCCGAGCTGAACATTCCCCGCACCATGGACCCGGCAACCACCGATTTCCTGCGCCGCACCCGCACCCGCGGGCGCCAGCCCCTGAGCGGGCTGAGCGTGCAGCAGGCGCGCCAGTTCCCCAGCTGGTTCGAGCTGCTGTTCGGCCCCGCGCCCGAACTGGCCACCATGCGCAGCCTGAGCATCCCCGCGCTCGACGGCACCCCGCTGCACGCGAGGCTTTACGCCGACGACCCGGCCGCCGACAGCCTGGTCGTGTACTTCCACGGCGGCGGCTGGGTGCTGGGCTCGGTGGCGGCCTTCGAAGCCTACACGGCCCTGCTGGCGAAACGCACCGGCACGGCGGTGCTGTCGGTCGACTACCGCCTGGCCCCCGAGCATCCCTTCCCCACCCCCGTGGACGATGCCGAGGCCGCGCTGCGATTCGCCTCCGGGCAGGGCGAGCGACTGCTGGGCAGGCCCTTGCGCCGGCTGGTGGTGATGGGCGACAGCGCGGGGGCCACGCTGGCCACCGTGGCGGCGCGGCGCGTGGCCGCCGCGGGGGACGTGCGCGGCGCCGACCTGCAGGTGCTGGTGTATCCGGTCACCGACGGCGGCCTGGACACGCCGAGCTATCGCGAATTCGCCGAGGGCCACCTGCTCACGGCCGACGACATGCGCTGGTTCTGGAACCACTACTGCGCCGACCCCGCGCGGCGCCTGGACCCGGAGGCCTCGCCGCTGCGCGCCGACGGGCTGGGGCGGCTGCCCCCGACCCTGCTGTTCAGCGCCGAGCTGGACCCGCTGCGCGACGAGGGCGAACGCTACGCCGAGCGCCTGCGCGAGGCGGGCGTGGACTGCGAGATGCTGCGCTGTCCCGGCGTGCTGCACAGTTTCCTGGCCATGGCCAACACCTTGCCGACCGCGCGCAGCGCCCTGGACGAGATCGTCCGTCGCATGCGCGCCCGCCTGGCGTGAATTCCGTCACGCAAAGCGGGATTTCCTGAGCCGGGGGCCGCCCGCGCGCGGCGCATGCGGCCGACAATCCACGCGAGGGAGAAGCACGTGGCGTCCGCCGCCTGCCCGCCGTCCCTGTCCCCGGGGAAGCTTCGATGGAGACCTTGCTCGATTTCCTGCAGCTCAGCGCCGAGGAAACGCGCGCGCTGCACGATCACGCACCCGCGCTGCTGGCCCGCGCCGACGCGGCATGCGCGGCCTTCGAGGCCCAGGCGCGCGCGCTGCTGGGGCATGGCGAGATGCTCGCGCCGCTGGGCGAGGCGGCGCTGTCGCAATTGCTGGAGCTGCACGCCGCCCATTACCGCGAACTGCTGGCGCCGCATTACACGCCCGAGCTGCAGCAGCGCATGCTGGAGACCGGCAAGCTGTTCCACGCCTGGGGGCTGGGCCCCCTGTGGATCATGACCATGTCCTCGGGCTTCGCCGCCGACTTCGAGCTGTTCGCGGCAGGCATGTCCCTGCAGCAGCGCCGCCCCTTGATGGGCGCGCTGTACAAGCGCCTGCGCCGCGACGAGGCCTGGCAGCTCGAAGGCTACCGCCAGGCGGGCGAGCGCTTGCGCCGCCGCCTGGAGCAAAGCCCTCTGCGCGACGGCCTGACCGGATTGCTCAACCGCGCCGCGCTGGATGAAATGCTTCCGCCCGCGCTGGAGCGCAGCCGCCGCGCCGGGCAGTGCCTGGCCGTGGCCGTGCTGGACTTCGACGCCTTCGAGGAACTCAACCTGGCCCACGGACGCGCCGCCGGCGACGCCGTGCTGCGCCAGTTCGCGCAGCGCCTGCAGCGCGCGCTGCGCAAGACCGACCTGGTAGTGCGCAGCGAAGGCGACGAATTCGTCCTGGTGCTCGAGGGCATCCAGGGCATGCACAACATCGCGCCCCTGCTGGAGCGCCTGCAGCTGGATTTCGACGTGCCCTATGCCTTGTCCGACGCGCTGTTCTGGCAATGTCCGATCAGCATGGGCGTGACCCTGTTCCCCGAGGATCCGGGGGAAGCCGAGGACCTGGTGCTGCACGCGAAATGCGCCATGCAGCAGGTCAAGGCCACCAAGTCGCAGCGCGAATTCTTCTGGGCCTTCTACCGACCCTGATTGCCCGCGCCTGTGATTACACTGGCTCCACGGCGCAACCGCGCCGTCCACGACCAAAACGACGGCCAGGCTCGATGTTGCGGTGCACACCGCGGATCGCGGCCATGCCGAACACGGAGCCAGCAGTCCCATGAACGCCATTCCTCAGGCCAGCGCGCCGGGCCCGGTGCCCGACTACGTGCGCAACGCCAAACTCATCGCCTGGGTTTCCCGCATCGCCCACCTCACGCAAGCCGAGAAGGTGCACTGGTGCGACGGAAGCCAGGAGGAATATGACCGCCTTTGCCAGCAACTGGTGGACGCCGGTACCTTCCGGCGCCTCGACCCGCGGCGGCGCCCGAACAGTTACCTCGCTTGTTCCGACCCCTCCGACGTGGCCCGGGTCGAGGACCGAACCTTCATCTGCAGCGTGCGCCGCGAGGATGCCGGCCCGACCAACAACTGGGTGGACCCCGGCGAGATGCGCGCCCTGCTGCAGACCGGCGACAAGGCGCTGTTTCGCGGCTGCATGCGCGGGCGCACCCTCTACGTGGTGCCCTTCAGCATGGGGCCGCTGGGCTCGCCGATCTCGCATATCGGCGTGGAACTGTCGGACTCCCCCTATGTCGCGGTGAACATGCGCCTGATGACCCGCATGGGCCGCCCGGTCGTGGAGCTGCTGGGCAACGACGGGGATTTCGTGCCCTGCGTGCACAGCGTGGGCGCGCCGTTGCAACCCGGCCAGGCCGACGTGCCCTGGCCCTGCAACGCGGAGCACAAGTACATCGTGCATTACCCGGAGACCTCGGAGATCTGGTCCTACGGCTCGGGTTACGGCGGCAACGCGCTGCTGGGCAAGAAATGCTTCGCGCTGCGCATCGCCTCGCGCATGGGGCGTGACCAGGGCTGGCTGGCCGAGCACATGCTGATCCTGGGCGTGACCACGCCGGCCGGACGCAAGTACCACGTGGCGGCGGCCTTCCCCAGCGCCTGCGGCAAGACCAACTTCGCCATGCTGATTCCGCCGTCGACCATGCCCGGCTGGAACATCACCACCCTCGGCGACGACATCGCCTGGATCAAGCCGCGATCGGACGGACGCATGGTCGCGATCAACCCGGAGGCCGGCTATTTCGGCGTCGCGCCGGGCACCAATGTCGAGACCAATCCCAACTGCATGCGCAGCCTCGAGCGCGACGCGATCTTCACCAACGTCGCGCTGACCGACGACGGCGACGTCTGGTGGGAGGGCATGGGCCCCGCGCCCCGCCATGCCATCGACTGGCAGGGCAGGGACTGGACGCCGGAGATCGCAGCGGCCACCGGCGCGAAGGCCGCGCACCCGAACGCACGATTCACCGTGGCCGCCACCAACAACCCGGCGCTGGACCCGGCCTGGGACGACCCCGCGGGGGTGGCCATCGACGCCTTCGTGTTCGGTGGGCGCCGCTCCGACACCGTGCCGCTGGTGACCGAGGCCCGCAACTGGCTGGAAGGCGTGTACATGGCCGCCACCATGGGCTCGGAGACCACCGCCGCGGCGACCGGCAAGCAGGGCGTGGTGCGCCGCGACCCCTTCGCCATGCTGCCCTTCTGCGGCTACCACATGGGCGACTACTTCCGGCACTGGGTGGACATCGAGCACAAGCTGCAGGGGGAATCGGCCACGCTGCCGCGCATCTTCTGCGTCAACTGGTTCCGCAAGGGCGCCGACGGTCGCTTCGTGTGGCCGGGCTACGGCGAGAACGCCCGGGTGCTGCAGTGGATGATCGGGCGCATCGAAGGCAGCGCCCAGGGCCGCGACCACTTCTTCGGCATCAGCCCCCGCCGCGAGGACCTGGACTGGACCGGCCTGGACTTCAGCGCCGAGGAGTTCGCCAGCGTGATCGAGGCCGATCGCGCCGACTGGCGCAAGGAACTCGGCCTGCACGACGAGTTGTTCGCCAGGCTGGCACCGCGGGTTCCCGACGAACTCCTGGCCGTGCGCCAGGCGCTGCAAGCCAGTCTGGAAGAATAGGGATGGCCCCCCCTGCGCCGGGAGGCGCCCGGCCCAGGGGGCCGTCGCAGCTGTTTCAGCGATTGCGCGGGGGGGACGCCAGTTCCAGGTCGGTGGTCGGGGCGCTGCGGCCGCAGCTCAGCAGCAGGCTGCCCACGCGCAGGCCGAACTTGCGGATCTCGATGCGGTTGAGCAGCAGCGCATCGCCGACCAGATACATGCGGTCGTCCATGCGCAGGCGCAGCCTGTGGCGCCCGATGGGCAACTCCATGAGGTAGCTCCAGCGCATCTCGTTGCCCTGGGCGCGGCCGCGGGCGGTTCCGACCACGTCGGGCGCGGTGGCCTCGTAGCGCCGCACGCCCTCGTGCTCGGGAAACCTGCGCAGGCTCCAGGTGCGCTGCTGGCGCTCGCCGTCGTCGAACACGTAGGACTCCTGCAGCCGCCCCCAGTCCCCCTCCCACAGGGCCTGCATGTCGATGCGCAGGCGCCTGCGCACCCGGCCCCGGCGGTCGCACACCACGCCCTCGGCCCACAGCCGGCCCTGGAAGAACTCCTCCATGCGCAGCAGGCGCTCGGGCATCGCCGGTTCGCCGAGGTTCTCGGGCGGCGGCTCCGGCTGCCCGAGCGCCTGCTCGCCCGCGCCCGCGGGCTCGTCGCCCAGGGTGTCGACCACGGTGTCGGGGTGCAGTTCGAAGCTGACGGGTCTGCGCTGGATCATGGCGGGGCAATCGAGGAAGGCGCGCGAGCAGAGCAAGGCACGCGAGGAAGGCGCGCGCGGAGCCAGCCAGCACGCCCCGTGCGAAGCCGTGATGGTACTGCCCGCCGCCAGCGGCCGCCGCAACGGCCGCACGCGTACCCCGGGCCCGTCATGGGCAGCCCTTGTCCAGGACAATTGCAGGCTCGCAGAGCGCGAGGGCCCCGTCCCCAGTATCATGGCGCCTCGACATGGCCCAGCACCTCACTCCTTTGAAAATCCACGCGCCGACCGCCGAGGAAGAGCTCGACGACGCGCGCGGCCTGAGCATCGCCACGGTCGAGCGCGACACCGGATTGTCAAAGGACACTTTGCGCATGTGGGAGAGGCGCTACGGCTTCCCCTCGCCCTTGCGCAACGCCACCGGCGAGCGCCTGTATCCGGCCGAGCAGGTCCACAAGCTGCAATTGCTGCGCCGCCTGATGATGCAGGGGCACCGGCCGGGGCGCATCGTGGCCCTGCCCCGCGAGGCCCTGGAGGCCATCGCGCCACGCGCTCCGGCGCCCGCGGCACCAGCCGCCGGCCCGGGTACCGACCTGCAGCATTGGCTGTCCCTGCTGCGCGGCCACGACGCCGAGCGTCTGCGGCGCGAACTGCAACAGGCGCAGATCCGCCTGGGCCTGGAGCGCTTCGTGGCCGAACTGGTCGCGCCGCTGACCACCGCCGTGGGTGAATCCTGGATGCGCGGCGAACTCCAGGTATTCGAGGAGCACCTGTATTCCGAGACCATGCACCGGGTGCTGCGCGGGGCCATCGCCGCGCTGAGCGCGGCCGAGTCGCCGGCCCGGGAGCGCCCCCGCGTGCTGCTGACCACCATGGCCCAGGAGCCGCATGGCCTGGGCCTGCTGATGGCCGAGGCCATGATGTGCCTGGAGGGCTGCCATTGCGTGTCCCTGGGCGTGCAGACCCCGGTGGCCGACATGCTGCTGGCCGTGACGGCGCACCACGCCGACGTGCTGGCGCTGAGCTTCAGCGCCCAGCCGGCGCGCGCCCAGGTGCGCGACACCCTGTCCGCGCTGCGCGCCGCGCTGCCCACGCGGGTGGAAATCTGGGCCGGGGGCTCCTCGCCCGCGCTTTCCCGGCCGCCGGCCGGGGTGCAGGTCCTGCGCAGCCTGCAGGCGCTGCCGCGGCGCGTGGCCGAGTGGCGCGAGGCGCACGGGTCGAGCTGAACGCCGGCCCGCGACGGCTTGGCGCCGGCGCCGGGGGCTTCCTATACTGGACGCGAAGTCATCGCGTCGCCGGGTGCAAGGTCCGGCGCCAGGTCCCGCCCCTGAACAGGAGAACGATGTGTTTCCCGAATACCGCGACCTGATTTCCAAGCTCAAGACCGTGGATGCCCATTTCGCCAGGCTGTTCGATCGCCACAACGAACTGGACCAGCGTATCCGCAACCTGGAGGAAGGCATCGAGACGGGAGACGATGTGACCATCGAAACCCTGAAAAAGCAGAAACTCAAGCTCAAGGACGAGCTGTACCTGATGCTGCGAAAGGCCGCCGCCTAAGTGAAATCCCGGAGCGCGAACGGCTGGGTCGGGCTGGGACCGGCCCGGGGCGCGATCGACCATCTCAGCCGCGTGGTGTTCAGCCGCTACTTCACCAGCGGCCTGATCTCCGCCACGGGCACCATCGCGCTGGGTTTCGTCGGCTACGCGCTGGGGGGCATGAGCGCGGCGCTCAGCCTGGGAAGCGGCGCGCTGATGGTGTCCTTCGCCGACAATCCGGCGCCGGTCGGCCTGAAGGCGGTGGAATTGCTGTTCGCGTCCTTCGCCGGCACCCTGTGTTTCGCCGCCGTCTGGGCCAGCGTGGCCCACCCCTGGGTACAGCTCGCCGTGGTGCCGCTGCTGGGATTCATGGCCGGCCTGGTCAGTCTCTGGGGCAAGCGGGCCGTGGCGCTGGCCTTCTGCCTGCTGTTCATCACCATCATCACCCTGGGCATCCCGCCGCCGCGGGGACCGGAGCAACTCGCCGCGGGTACCGGCCTGCTGCTGGCGGGCTCCCTGGCCTACACGGTCTACGCCCTGCTGATCGGGCGCTGGCTGCGCTCCCGGGTGAAGGAACAGGCGCTGGCCGAGCTGATCGACAGCCTGAGCGCCTACGCGCGCTGGCAGGGCTCCATGTACCTGCGCCAGGCCGCGCGCCCGGCCGCTCCCGGCGAGGGCGACGCCTACGCCCAGGCGGCGGCACTGCAAGGCGCCGTCAACGACGCCCTGCAATCGGCCCGCGACCTCGTGCTGCGCGAGGGCCGGGCACCACGCGACGCGCTGTGGACCCATATGCTGCTGGTCGCGCTGGACCTGTTCGAGGCCCAGCTGGCCGCGCAGATCGACGCGGCACCGCTGCGGGAGACCTTCGACGGCAGCGACGTGCTGGACGCGCTGGGCCAGGGCATGCAACGCAGCGCCGACACCCTGGGCGCGCTGGCCCTGGCGCTGCTGTACGACCGCGAATCGCCGCAGCGCCCTCCCGGCCCCGAGCGCTGGGACGCCGTGCAACAGCGCGCCGATGCCTGGCTGGGCGAGCGCGGCCAGGGCGAATTGCGCGATGCCCGCGCGCAGCTCGACGCCCAGCTGCAGACCCTGCGGCAGGCCGACCGCCTGATGGGCGAGCTGGACCAGGCCTACACCCTGCGCAATGCCCCGGCCGGCAGTCCCGACGTGCCGGATGTGCGCCTGTTCATCAGCGCCTGGCGCTACGACCCGAAGCAGATCCTGTCGCATCTGCGCCTGGGCTCGCCGATCTTCCGACACGCGGTGCGCCTCGCGCTGGCGCTGGGCGTGTCGCTGCTGGTGTCGCGCCTGCTGTTCTCGCACCAGACCCACGACTACTGGATCGCGCTGACCATCGCGGTGATCCTTCGCCCCAACTACGGCGTGACCCGGCAGCGCATCCGCGACCGTCTGCTGGGCACCATCGCCGGCTGCGTGCTGGTGGCACTGTTCGTGGCGCTGCATCCGAACCTGTACTGGCTGCTGCTCGCGCTGTTCCTGGCCATGGCCCTGGCGCGCACCTTCGTCACCACGCACTATCGTTTCACCGCCATGGCCGGCAGCGTGCTGGCGCTGCTGCTGGCGCAGCTGCTGCAGGAGAACACCCACATCCTGGTGCAGCAGCGCCTGCTGGACACCGCCATCGGCGCGGCTCTGGCCTGGGCCGCCAGCCATGTGCTGCCGCGCTGGGAATACCTGGACGCGCCGCGCCAGCTTCGCGAACTGCTGGGCGCGCTCAGCCGCTATGCGCAGGTCGCGCTGGGGCGCGAAGCCAATCAGGAACGCGAGTCCCGCCTCGCGCGCAAGCAACTGTTCGACAACCTGGCGGCCATCACCGGCCTGTACGGCCGCATGCTCGAGGAGCCGCAGGCCCAGCGCCGCGCGCCGCGGGAGCTGGCGCAGATCATCACCCATGCCTACCTGCTGGCTTCGCAACTCGCCTCGCTGCGCCTGCTGCGCGCCCGGCTGCAGCCCCAGGGGCGCATCGACGCGCAGGCCCTGCAGTGGATCGACACCTGCCGTGATCACGTGCTGCGCCGCCTGACGCCCTCGGCCAGCGCCGAAGCCGGCCCCGACGAGGACTGGTTGCGCAGCGACGACCCCCTGCTCGCGCGCCTGGCTCGCATCGGACTGGAGGCGGCGCGCATCGGACGGATCCGCCAGCGCCTGCAACGCGAAATGCGCAACGCGGAGGCCCAGGCGCGCGACGCGGGGCCGCGCCGCGCGTGAGCCCGGCCGCGCGCCCCGGCTCGCCGATCCGGGCGAGAGCGCGGGTGCTGCTGTGGCTGGTCTGCGTGCTGCCGGGAGTCTCCCGCGCGGCGACCGGCGACGCGCCTGCGGAGTTGTCGCGCCAGGTGGTGGGCGGACCGGCGCGGCATTGCGTGCGTAGTGGCGAGACCCTGCTGGCCATCGCGGCGCGCTACGGCGAGCCCCTGGCGCGCCTGCTGCGCGACAACGGGCTGCGGGCAGGCAGCCCCCTGCGCCCGGGGCAATGCCTGCGCATCGACAACCCGCAGGTGGTGCCCCCCGGGCCGCCCGATGGGGTGCTGATCAACCTGCCCCAGCGCATGCTGTTCCTGCGCCGCGAAGGCCGTCTCGAGGCGGCCTGGCCGGTGGCGGTGGGCCGCGCGGATTGGCCCACGCCCCTGGGGCGTTTCCGGGTGGCGCAGATGCGCCGGGATCCGGTATGGCATGTCCCCCCCTCCATCCAGGAGGAAATGCGACGCGAGGGCAAACCGGTGCTGCGGGAGGTGCCGAACGGGCCCGACAACCCGCTGGGTCACGCGTGGATCGGCCTGGACGCCGTCGGCTACGGGATCCACGGCACCAATGCACCCGCCAGCATCCACAGCTTTCGTACCCACGGCTGCATCCGGCTCGACGACGACCATGCCAGCGAGCTGTTCCGGGCCGTGCGGCCCGGAACAGCGGTGCACATCGTCTACCGGACCTGGCTGCTCGCCGAACTGCCTGAAGGCCAGCTGTGGCTGCAGGCCAACCCCGATCCCTACCACCGAAGCAGCCCCGGGGCCGAGCTGGGCGCATTGCGCGAACTCGCCGCGCGGCAGGGTCTGCAGGCGCGCATCGACTGGCCCCTGGCGCAAGGCCTGTTGCAGTCGCCCCAGGGCCTGGCCGAGCGCATCGACCTGGCGGGTCCACAGGCGGGCCAGCAGAGCGTCGAACCCTGAATTACACCGTGTAACATGGGCAGTCCCCGCAGCCAGCCCTTTCCATGTCCCCGAAATCCCCGTGCTGCTCCGTGCGCCGGCGCCTGCTGGCAGGTGCCGCCGGCCTCGCGTTGAACGCCCTGCCCCGCGCACGCGCCCAGGCCGCGACCGCGGAGGTACGCAGCCTGGCCTTCGAGAACCTGCACACCGGCGAGACCCTGCGCACCGTCTACTTCGAGCAGGGGCAATACCTGGCACAGCCCCTGCTGGACATCCAGCATCTGTTGCGGGACTTTCGCAACGGCCAGACCCATGCCATCGATCCCGGCCTGCTCGATCTGCTGAGCGCGATGCGTGAACGCCTGGGTTGCACGCGCCCCATCCAGCTGATCAGCGGCTACCGCTCACCCGCCACCAACGCAGCCTTGCACGCGCGCAGCGGCCAGGTCTCCAGCGCGAGCCTGCACATGCAGGGCATGGCCGCGGACATCCGCATGCCCGGCTGCTCCCTGCCCCGACTGCGCGCGCTGGCAGTTTCGCTGCGCGGCGGCGGCGTGGGCTACTACCCGCGCTCGGACTTCCTGCACGTGGACGTCGGTCGTCCACGTCAGTGGACCGGCAGCTGAACCCGGCGCGGGGCGGCTCGCGCCGTTGACATGGCGCGAGCCCTCCCCGTATGTTCGCGCGGACAGCCGGGCGGGCGCCGATGGCGGCACGCCGGGCTGTGGCACGCGCGGCCGCGACACGCGGATTCGCGCCCCGTCCAGCCTGCCCCCTCCCCCGCGCCCGCTCATGGAGCAGCTTCGCGAAAGGTCCATGCCGTCCCGGCGAAGCGCCGCCTACGCGCTGGCCGTCGTGCTGCCGCTGGCGGCACTGGGCCTGCGCGAGGCCGTGGCGGGGGTCTACGGCGAGCGCCCGCTGCTGGTGCTGTTCATGGTGCCGATCACCGTGTGCGCCCTGCTGGGCGGACTCGGCCCGGGGCTGTTGTGCACGGCCCTCAGCAGCCTGATCGCCGCCGTCGGCCTGCGGGAACTGCCCGGCCATTTCTCCATCGTGCATGCGCGCGACCTGCTGCAATGGAGCCTGCTGGCCGGAAACGGCGTGCTGGCCAGCGTGCTGGCCTGGTTCGTCGAGCGGGCCCAGGCGGCCGAGAGCCGCGCTCGGGCGCTGCAGGCGGACACGGCTTCGTGGTACCGGGCCGTGGTGGAGAGTTCGGACGACGCGATCATCGGCACCGACCTGGACGGCATGATCATGGGCTGGAGTCACGGCGCGCAGGCCATGTTCGGCTACACGCCGCAGCAGGCCCTGGGTCGCAGCCTGGGCATGCTGTTCCACCCTGACGATGCTCTGGAACGCGAGCGTCTGCTCGCCAGCGTGCGCCGCGGCGAGGCCCTGCAACACCACGAGGCCCGACGCGTGCGCAGCGACGGCAGCGAACTCACCGTGTTCGTGTCGGTATCGCCCATCCTCGATGCCCAGGGACGCCCCGTGGGCTCGGCGCGCATCCTGCGCGACGTCACGCATCTGCGCAGGACCCAGCAGCTGCTGCGCGAGCAGGTGCTGCAACTCAACGCGGATCTCGAGCGTCGCGTGGCCGAGCGCACCGCCGAACTGAGCGCGGCCAACCGGGAGCTCGACGCCTTCGCCTACGCCGTGTCCCACGACCTGCGCGCCCCCCTGCGCGCGATGAGCGGCTTCAGCCAGGCCCTGCTGGAGGACTATTCCGATGAAATCCCCGAGCAGGGGCGCCTGTACCTGCGACAGATCGACATCGCCAGCCACAAGATGGGTGAGCTGATCGAGGGCATCCTCGCGCTGTCCCGCAGCACCCGCGGCGAAGTGCGGCGCGACCCGGTGGACCTGTCGGCGCTGGGGGAGCAGTTGCTCGGCGAGCTGGCGCGCGAGGAACCCGGGCGCCAGGTGCAATGGGAGGTGCAGGCCGGCCTGCAGGCGCAGGCGGACCCCCGCATGGTCGAGGCCGTGCTGCGCAACCTGCTGGGCAATGCCTGGAAATACACGGCCCGCACCGACTCCGCGCGCATCCGCCTGTGCGCGGCCGAGATCGACGGCGCGCCAGGCTTCGCGGTCGAGGACAACGGCGCCGGATTCGACATGGCCCATGCGGCGCGCCTGTTCCGGCCCTTCCAGCGCCTGCACCGGCAGGACGAGTTCGCCGGCCTGGGCATCGGCCTGGCCACGGCGCAACGCATCGTCACGCGCCACGGCGGTACCATCCGCGCGCAGGCCGCGCCCATGCGGGGCGCGCGTTTCGAGTTCACGCTGGCACCGCAGGCCGTGCCGCAGCCCAGCCCCGCCGAGTCCCCGGACCCGGCGGACCCCGTCATCACCCCCTGAGGAGCGGCGCGCCCATGAACCCACCGTCGGTCTTGCTGGTCGAGGACAACCCGCAGGACGAAATGCTGATCCTGCGATCCCTGCGCAAGATCCACCTGGCCAACAAGGTGGAAGTGATGCGGGACGGTCAGCAGGCCGTCGATTACCTGATGGCCGAGGGCGAGTTCGCCTCGCGCGACCGCGGCCAGCTTCCCGCCGTGGTGCTGCTGGACATCGGCCTGCCCCGCCTGTCGGGCATCGAGGTGCTGCAACGCCTGCGCGACTCGGAACACACGCGACTGCTGCCGGTGGTCATGCTGACCTCCTCGGACGAGGACATGGATCGCCTGCGCAGCTACGAGTGCGGCGCCAACAGTTTCGTGCGCAAGCCGCTGGACTTCGGCGAATTCGCCGAGACCGTGGCCAGCCTGGGCGCCTACTGGCTGATCACCAACCGTCCTCCCCCGATGGAAGGCAACTGAGCAGCGCTCCGGGCGGCGGGGAGGCCGGCCTCTTGTCCACCGCGATCGCTTTGGGCTATGATGTCGAGCTTTCGGGGGTATAGCTCAGTTGGTAGAGCAGCTGACTCTTAATCAGTAGGTCCAAGGTTCGAATCCTTGTGCCCCCACCAGAACAGGAAGCAACAAGGCCGGCCCGCGATGCGCGCCGGCCTTGTTTTTTGCGCCCTCAGGTGCGCCAAGTAGGATGTCGGCAGCCGGCGCCTTCGTGCCGGCCCCACCTCCACGAACACCCAGATGACCGACCCCATCCTCGTGACCGGCGGCGCCGGCTATATCGGTTCGCACACCTGCGTGGCCCTGATCGACGCCGGCTACACCCCCCTGGTGCTGGACAACCTGTGCAACAGCAGCGCCGAATCCCTGGCCCGCGTGGCCCGCATCACGGGAGTTCGCCCCGCCCTGATCGAAGGCGACATCCGCGACCAGGCGCTGCTCGAGGACCTGCTGGCCAGGCACAGGCCGCAGGCCGTGATCCACTTCGCGGGCCTGAAGGCGGTGGGCGAATCGGTGCAGCAGCCCCTCGAGTACTACGACAACAACATCGGCGGCACCACCACGCTGCTGCGCGCGATGCAGGGCGCGGGGCTGCGCAACATCATCTTCTCCTCCTCGGCCACGGTGTACGGCGACCCGGCCACGGTGCCGATCCGCGAGGATTTCCCGCGCAGCGCGACCAACCCCTACGGACGCAGCAAGCTGGTGATCGAGGACATCCTGGCGGATCTGCGGCGGGCCGACCCGCGCTGGCGCATCGCCCGCCTGCGCTACTTCAACCCCGTGGGCGCGCATCCCAGCGGCCTCATCGGCGAAGACCCCCGCGGCGTGCCGAACAACCTGCTGCCCTACATCACCCAGGTAGCCGTCGGGCGCCTGCCGCAGCTGCGGGTGTTCGGTGGCGACTGGCCCACGCCGGACGGCACCGGCGTGCGCGATTTCATCCACGTGATGGACCTGGCCGAAGGGCATGTGGCGGCGCTGCGCCACCTGCTGGCGCAGGAGGGCATGTTCACGGTCAACCTGGGCACGGGCCAGGGATGCTCGGTGCTCCAGCTGCTGCGGGCCATGGAACGCGCCAGCGGACGCGATCTGCCCTACGAGATCACCCCGCGGCGAGCGGGGGACATCGCCGAGTGCTGGGCGGACCCGACGGCCGCCCGGGAACTGCTGGGCTGGAAGGCCGTGCGCGACCTCGACACCATCTGCGCCGACGCCTGGCGCTGGCAGCAGTCCAACCCCGCGGGCTTCGGCGCCGCCTGAGCGGGTACGGCGCGGCCCGCCGCCCGAGCCGGGACGGCTCGACCCGCCCCTGGGGCGCGGCCGGCCGTACCCCGCGCCTTCAGCTGCCCGGCGAGTACACCGGGAAGGCGTCCGCGAGTTCGCGCACCTGCGCTCGAACGCGTTCGAGCACCGCCGCGTCCTCCGGCGCCTCCAGCACGTCGGCGATCAGGTTCGCGGTGCGCACCACCTGCGCCTCGCGGAAGCCGCGCGTGGTCATCGCCGGCGTGCCCACGCGAATGCCCGAGGTCACCATGGGCTTCTGGGGATCGTTCGGGATGGCGTTCTTGTTCACCGTGATGTGCGCCTGGCCGAGCAGGGCCTCGGCCAGCTTGCCGGTGATGTTCTTGGCGCGCAGATCGACCAGCATCAGGTGGCTTTGCGTACCGCCGGAGACGATGCGCAGGCCGCGGGCGGCAAGGGCATCGGCCATGGCGCGGGCATTGGCCACCACCTGCTGCTGGTAGACCTTGAACTCCGGCGCCAGCGCCTCGCGGAAGGCCACCGCCTTGGCGGCGATCACATGCATCAGCGGCCCGCCCTGAAGCCCGGGGAAGATGGCCGAGTTGATGGCCTTCTCGTGCTGGGACTTCATGAGGATGATGCCGCCCCGCGGACCGCGCAGGGTCTTGTGGGTGGTCGAGGTGACCACGTCGGCATGGGGCACGGGGTTGGGGTAGACGCCGGCGGCGATCAGGCCCGCATAGTGCGCCATGTCGACCATGAAAATCGCCCCGACCTCGCGGGCGATGCTCGCGCAGCGCTCGAAATCGATGTGCAGGCTGTACGCCGAGGCGCCGGCGATCAGCAGCTTGGGCCGGTGCTCCAGCGCCAGGCGGTGCATCTGCTCGTAGTCGATGCGCTCCTGGGCATCCAGCCCGTAGGGCACGACCTTGAACCACTTGCCGCTCATGTTCAGCGACATGCCGTGGGTCAGGTGCCCGCCCTCGGCCAGGCTCAGGCCCATGATGGTGTCGCCGGGGTTGAGGAAGGCCAGGAACACGGCCTCGTTGGCCTGCGCGCCCGAATGGGGCTGCACGTTGGCGGCCTCGGCGCCGAACAGCTGCTTGACCCGCTCGATGGCCAGGCTCTCGGCCACGTCCACGTATTCGCAACCGCCGTAGTAGCGGCGCCCGGGATAGCCCTCGGCGTACTTGTTGGTCAGCTGCGTGCCCTGCGCCTGCATGACCGCCGGCGAGGCGTAGTTCTCGGAGGCGATGAGCTCCAGATGCTCGTGCTGACGGCGATTCTCGTTCTGGATGGCGGCCCAAAGCTCGGGGTCGGCCTGGGCAATGGCGATGGAGCGGTCGAACATGGAGGATTCCCGGGAAGCGAAGCGCGCACAGGCGCAAGGAACAGCCACCCTGGCCCGGAAAGCGACCCGGCGGCTTGGTAGAGCCCAGGCGAACGGCGGCAACGGCTGCGCTTCCTGGTGGTCAGTCCCACCTTGGCCCGTGGCGGCCACGCCCGCCGCGGCCCGCGGGCCGCTTCAGGCGTTGCCGGGCCTCATCGCCAGTCGCGCAACCCACATATGGTAACCGAGACCCGGCGCGGCGCAGCCTGGATAGGCACGCCGTCACCAGGGTCGGAGAACTCAGGTGGCCGAGGCCTGGTGCACCGGCTCGCTGCTGGCCGTCTGCACCCGCGAGGCGATGGCGCGCGGGGCGCGCGGCCTGGCCGAGGCGAGGACCTGCTGCAGGCGCGCCTGCTCGGCCAGCACCTTGTTCGCATAGCCGCCCTCGCTGGCCACCGAGGAGGCGCCCACGTACATGCGCAGCCCGGCCTGCAGCGAGCCGCCCCGGTCGATGGCATCGCGCAGCACCACCGCTCCCACGCGCACGTTGGTCAGGGGGTCGAGGCTGGCCCGCGCGCCGCCGTAGGGGGCGAACTTGTCGCGGTGCACCTTGGCCATCACCTGCATGAGGCCGGTCGCGCCCACCGCGCTTTGCGCATAGGGGTTGAAGGACGACTCCACGGCCATCACAGCAAGGATCAGGGTCGGATCGAGGTGCTCCTGGCGACCGGCAGCCCAGGCACCCGCCACCAGCTCGCGCATGGCCGCGGGAGCGATGCTGTAGCGCCGTGCCAGCCAGTCCGCCACGGCCAGCTGCGCCGGTTGCAGCGGCGGCAGGGGCTGCGGCTCGAGCACCGCCGCGTCGGCGGTGGAGATGCTCGGGCCCATGTCCGCGGCGCGCTGGCCCAGCGACTGCAGCTCCTGCATCGCCATCCTGCGCGCGGAAACCCATTGCACGACGTTGCGTTCCAGGGACAGGACCGATTGCGGGTGCAGATACAGATAGGCCCCCGCGGCCACCACGAAAAAACCCACCATCATCAGCGTGTTGTGGGTCCACTGCAGGACCTCGGCGCCGATGCTTCGCCAGCTGGGCAGCCGGACTTGCGCGTCTTGCGACATCGTCTTCTCCTGTGTCGATTGGCGGGGACAGGCGGCGCCGACGAAGGGCACCGCGCTTGCCACCACCGGGCACAGATCCGGAACCGGCGCATCGAAGCGGGCGTGCCTGGCCTACGATGCTGCTGGCACGTCGTCACCGGGCTCGGGGCCGGGACGGTTCCGGGGCGATTCCATCGCACGCCCCGCGCAAGGCGAAGCCCGTAGGCTGCTGCGTAGGCCCTGACCCCAAGCGAGCAGGACCCATCGGTGGTGCGAGAACAGGCGCCATTTTAGAGCCTGCTTATATCCTGTCAATTCACAAGCCTTCCAGACTTCCAACTTTCCGTTATATGAAATACCGCGATCTAAGGGATTTCCTGGATGTCCTGCGCGCTCAGGACGACCTGATCGAGGTTGCGCAGCCGGTGGACCCCCGGCTGGAAATGACCGCGGTCTGCGATGCCATGCTGCAGCGCGGCGGCCCCGCGATGCTGTTCGCGAAGCCCGTCGGCCACGACATCCCGGTATTGGGCAATCTGTTCGGCACCACCCGGCGCGTGGCGCTGGGCATGGGCGCGCAGGACGTGGGCGAGCTGCGCCGCATCGGGGAAGTGCTGGCCGCCCTGCGCCAGCCCGAGCCCCCGCGCGGGCTCAAGGACGCCGGCGAGCTGTTCCAGCTGGTGCGCGCGGTGTGGGACATGCGCCCCAGCACCCTGCGCCGGCCCCCCTGCCAGCAGGAATGCCTGGAAGGCGAGTCGGTGGACCTGGACGCGCTGCCGCTGCAGACCTGCTGGCCCGGCGACGCGGCGCCGCTGCTCACCTGGGGCCTGGTGGTCACCCGCGGCCCGCGCAAGCCGCGCCAGAACCTGGGCATCTACCGCCAGCAGCGCATCGGCAGGCGCCAGCTGATCATGCGCTGGCTTTCGCATCGCGGCGGCGCGCTGGATTTCCGGGACCATGCGGCCATGCACCCGGGCCAGCCCTTTCCCATCGCCGTGGCGCTGGGGGCCGACCCGGCCACCATCCTGGGCGCCGTCACTCCGGTGCCGGATTCGCTCTCGGAATTCCAGTTCGCCGGGCTGCTGCGCGGCGCGCGCACCGAGGTGGCCGACTGCCTGGGCCTGCCCCTGCAGGTTCCGGCGCACGCCGAGATCGTGCTCGAAGGCCACATCCCCCCGGCCGAGCGCGGCTTCGAGGGGCGCAGCGACACCGGCGTGGCGCTGAAGGAGATCGACGGCTGGCTGCACGCGCTGGAAGGCCCCTTCGGCGACCACACGGGCTACTACAACGAGCAGGAATGGTTCCCGGTCTTCGAGGTGCAGCGCATCACCCGGCGCTCGGCGCCCATCTACCACTCCACCTACACGGGCAAGCCGCCCGACGAGCCGGCCGTGCTCGGCGCCGCGCTGGGGGAGGTGTTCGTGCCCCTGCTGCGCCAGCAGTTCCCGGAGATCACCGATGTGTACCTGCCTCCCGAAGGCTGTTCGTACCGGCTCGCCGTGGTCTCCATGCGCAAGCAGTACGCGGGGCATGGCAAGCGGGTCATGATGGGACTGTGGAGTTTCCTGCGCCAGTTCCTGTACACCAAGTTCATCATCGTCACCGACGACGATGTGAACATCCGCGACTGGCGCGATGTGATCTGGGCCATCACCACGCGCATGGATCCGGTGCGCGACACCACGCTGATCGACCAAACCCCGATCGACTACCTCGATTTCGCCTCGCCGCAGGCCGGCCTGGGCGGCAAGATGGGCATGGACGCCACGCACAAGTGGCCGGGCGAGACCTCGCGCGAATGGGGCCGCCCGATCGTGCCCGACCCGCAGGCGCAACGTCGCGCGCAAGACCTGGTCCACCAGTTGTGGCCGGCTGGGCGGCCCAGCGCGCGGCCGCTCTGAACGAACGGATCTTGCGCTGAACCCACAAATTTCTCCTGGGTTTTGTTCATAATGCGGGCATCATGCCGCTCCACGCCCGTATTGCGCTGCGCTGGTCGCTGCGCGCCCTGGCCGTTCTCGCGCTGCTGCTGCTGTTGCTGCTGGCGATCTCCCCCTGGGCCGTACCGTCGCTGCTGCGCCGCGAGATCCCCCGGCTGGGCCGGCAGCAGCTGGGCCGCGTGGTCCGCGTAGGCTCCCTGAGCTTCAACCCCATCCTGCTGCGCCTGCGCCTGCGGGACCTGCAGGTCCTCGACGCCACCGGGCACGCCGACGCATTGCGCCTGCGCCAGGGCAGCGTGAGCCTGGACTGGAGCTCGCTGTGGGGTCTGCACGCTCGCCTCGGCGACGTACGCCTGCAGGGCCTGCAGCTGCGTGTCGTGCGCAACCCTGCCGGGCAGCTGGACTTCGAGGACATCCTGCGCCGCATCGCCGCCAGGCCCTCCCGGCCCTCGGGCGCCACGCCGGGCTTTTCGCTCGACGCCTTCGATCTCAGCGACGGCAGTCTTCACTACGAGGACCAGGCCAGCGGCTTGCGCACGAACCTGCGCAAGCTGCAACTGCAACTCACCCAGCTGTCCACCCTGGGCAGCGCCGACGGTGCGCTGCACGCCAGCGCCAAGGGGCTGCTCGACGGCGCGCCGCTGAGCCTGCGCTTCGGTGGCACGGTATTCGGCGCCAAACCCCTGCTGCATGTCGACCTGAGCCTCGACAAACTGGCGCTCGCTCCATGGGCCGCGCTGCAGCCCCGGGACCTGCCGGTGCGCCTGACCCAGGGCAGCCTGGACACCACGCTGCACCTGCAGTGGGCCCTGCGCGCCTCGACCGGCCCGGAGATCTCCGGTCATGTGCAGCTGCAGGACCTGGGGCTGGAGCGCTCGGGCCAGGCGCTGGCGCAGGTGCGCTCGGCGAGCCTGGACCTGATCTCGGTGCTGCCGCTGCAGCGCCGCCTGCGCCTGGGCCAGCTGCAGATCGAAGGCGTGCGGGCGCGGCTCGACCGCTCCGAACTGAGCGCGGTGCCCTCGCCCGCGGCGGGCGCTTCGGGCGCGGCGCTTCCAGCCGGCACGACGGGCCCGCGCGCCGGCTCCGCGGCCGTCGGCTCGCCTCCCGCGGCACCGGGCAAGCCAGCCGCGGCCGCGCCCTGGCACATCGAGCTGGCCGGCGCCAGCCTGCGCGACGCGCAGTGGCAGTGGCATGACGCGAGCGTGCACCCCGTCGTGGACTGGACCCTGCACATGCCCCTGCTGAGCGTGGGGGCGGTGCAATGGCCGCTGCCGCCCGCCGGCACCGGCAAGGCGCTGCAGGCCAGCGCGCAGCTGCAGGGCCCGAAGGGACTGAGCCTGAGCCTGCAGGCCAGCGCGAACGCCGCCAGCGCCGACGCGACCCTGGAGCTCCAGGGCCTGGACCCGCAGCTCGCGCTGCCCTACGCCGAGACCTGGCTGCACGGCGCGCCGCTGCCCTCCGGCGTGCTCCAGGCGCGCGCCCGGCTGAGCTGGACGGGCCACGGGCTGCATGCCGCGCTGTCCCAGGCGCAGTGGAAGGATTTCAGCTGGCAACCCAGCGGCGCCGACGCCGGCCAGGGACCCCGCGCCCAGGCCATCGTGCTGCGCGACGCCACTCTGGACTGGAGCCGCCAGCCCTCGGTGCTGCGCATGGACGTGGGCGCCCTGGATGTCGAGCAGCCCTCCCTGGGCGGGCCGGCCGGGATGCACGCGCAGGCCCTGCAACTGCGCCAGGCCAAGGTGGACCTGCAGGCGCGCAGCCTGAGCCTGGGCAGCGCCGCCCTGCTGCAGCCGCAGGCGGCCCTGAGCCGCGATTCCAGCGGCGCCTGGTCGTTGCAGCACCTTCTTCCCGCCGGGCTGCTGCCCGCCTCGAAGCCCGCCTCGAAGCCGGCCCCGAAACCTGGCGCGAAGACGCAGGCGACAGCCGGCACGAGCGGCGGAGCCCGCGCGCCCCGACCCGCCGCCGCGCGGCCCTGGAGCGTGCAGGTGGGCGACGCCAGCATCCGCGGCGGAACCCTGGGCTTCGCCGACACCCACGCCGCGCGCCCGGTGGTGCTGTACTTCAGCGGCATCGATGCCGAGCTGCGCCACGCCGCCTGGCCGATGCATGCAGCCGCCGGCCTGAGCCTGCAGGCCCATGTGCTCGACGCCCGCCAGGCCCCGCTGCCCACCGGACAGGCGGGTGCGAAGGGCTCCGGGGCCGTCGCGGGGGCATGGCTCAGCCTGCAAGGGCAACTGCGGGCCGCGCCGTGGCGTCTCCAGGGCCGCTTGCGGGCGCAGGGACTGCCGGTGCAGGTGGCGGGCGACTACCTGCCGCGGGTGAATGCCCGCGTGGTCCGCGGCACGGCGGATGCCGACGGCAGCATCGACGCTTCGCTCGGGGCGGGCGGCCCGCGCCTGGGTTTCGACGGTCGCGTGGCGCTCGAGGGCCTGGCCCTGAACACCCTGCAGCCCGATGCCAGCCTGCTCGGCTGGCGTTCGCTGCAATTGCAGGCGCTGCACCTGCGCGTGGATCCGGCGGCCAGGCCGGCCACGCGCCTGGACATCGGGCAGGTGCTGCTGCACAGTTTCTATGCGCGACTCACCCTGAGCCCACAGGCCCGCCTGAACGTGGCCGAGGTGCTGCGCCCGGCCGGCGCGGCCTCCTCCGCCTCCTCCGCCTCCGCCGCCTCGTCGGGCTCGTCCGCCTCGTCCGCGCCCTCCACCGCCGCGGCAACGGCCGCGGCCCGGCCCAAGGCCCCGGCGCTGAGCCTGCGCATCGGCGGCATCACCCTGGACGGCGGACGCGTCGACTGGGCCGACCATTTCGTGCAACCCAACTATTCGGCCAGCCTGGGCGAGGTGCACGGGAGCATCGGCGCCTTCTCCTCCGACTCGCCGCAGCAGGCCACGGTGGACCTGCGCGCGGTGGCCGAGGGCACGGCGCCGGTGACCCTCACCGGCAAGGTCAACCCCCTGCTCAGCCCGCCTCAGCTCGACGTGCACGGAAGGGTCGACGATCTGCAGCTGGCGCCGCTGTCGCCCTACTCGACGCGTTACGCGGGCTACGGCATCGAACGCGGCCTGCTGTCCATGAACGTGCACTATGACATCGACGCGGGCGGCAAGCTGGAGGCCGACAACAAGCTGGTGCTGCGCCAGCTCAGCTTCGGCCCCCATGTCGACAGCCCGACGGCCACCAAGCTGCCGGTGCTGCTGGCCGTGGACCTGCTGAAGGACCCGAACGGCAACATCAACCTGGACATCCCGATTTCCGGCTCGCTCAACGACCCCCATTTCAGCCTCGGCGCGGTCATCGCCCAGGCCGTCGGCAAACTGATCCTGCGCGCCATCACGGCTCCCTTCTCGCTGATGGCCCACATGTTCTCCGGCTCCGCGCCGCCGCCGCAGCTCAATGTGGTCCCCTTCGCCGCCGGGCAGGCGCAGCTGGGAGCTGACGACGCCACCCGCCTGGCCGACATCGCCAGGCTGCTGCAGGCCAAGCCCCAGCTGGTGGTCACCATCACCGGCGGGACCTGCGGCGCGGCCGAGGCCCAGGCGCTGCGACGGGCCGTGCTGGAACGCCGACTCCTGCAGGCCTGGCGGCGCGATCTGCCGCGCGCCGAGGCCTATGCCCATGCGAAGGACACCGAGGTCCCGGCGAAGGACCGCGACCAGGCGCTGGCCGAGCTGTACCGTTCCACCTCCTTGCCCGACAAGCCGCGCAATGCCCTGGGCCTGGCCAGCAGCGTGTCCCCGCGCACCATGCAGGATCTGCTGCTGCAATCCATTCCCGACGGGAAGGACCAGTTGCAGGCGCTGGCCATGCGCCGCGCCATCGCGCTGCGCGAGGGGCTGAGCAAGCTGGGGGTGCCCGCCGCGCGCCAGTTCATCGCCGCGCCGGAGACCCTCGGCGCCGGCTCGTCGGGGTGCTCGCCAAGCGCTCGCCTGAGCGTGAGTCTGCCCTGAACGAATCTGCCCGGAGCAGGGTTCGGAATGGCTCGAAAATTTTTGCGGTCTTGCTCTTGACGCTGGCCTGGCACAGGCCTAGATTGGGAACCGTCGTGGGGGTTTGAGCCGCCACGACCGCCGGCCCGGGTGCAGCCCGGGCCGAGCACGCCAACTCCGGCACTCGGTGCCGGGTGCGGTATCCGGCATCACACCCGGGCACCGCGGTACCCCAGGCCGCGTCGCCGCTCCAGGCACGCGGCCTTCTTGTTGGGCAACGGCGTTCGGCCTCTGCAAGCCATCGCGCAAGGGCGTATCTTTCGCCCCGAGGAGGCCCTTGCCATGAGCAGCACGACCCCGAAGGACCCGAGCGCGAGCGCCGCGGCGCCGACCCTGGAAACCATCACGCTGGCCGGCGGCTGCTTCTGGTGCGTCGAGGCCGCGGTGCTGGCCCTGGACGGCGTGCTGGAGGCCACCAGCGGCTATGCCCAGGGACATGTGGACCAGCCCAGCTACGAACAGGTATGCGGCGGGCGCACCGGGCACGCGGAGGCCGTGCGCGTGCGCTTCGATCCCGCGCGCCTGAGCCTGCACAGGCTGCTCGACCTGTTCTTCACCATCCATGACCCGACCACGCCGAACCGGCAGGGTGCCGACGTCGGCCCGCAGTACCGCTCCGGCATCTACTTCGAGCAGGCCGCGCACGAGGCGGTGGTGCGCGAGTACGTGCAGCGCCTGCGGGAAAGCGGGCGCTACGGCTCCCAGCCCATCGTCACCGAGATCGAGGCGCTGCGCGTGTTCTGGCCGGCCGAGGCCTATCACCAGCGCTACTTCGAGCAGCACCCCGAACAGGGCTATTGCCAGGTCGTGATCGCGCCCAAGATGGCCAAGGTGCAGCGCGAGTTCGCCTCCCAGCTGCTGCGTCGGGCCTGAAGGGCGGGGACGCCGCGCATCAGGCCAGGCCGGCGAGGATGGCGTGCAGCTGCTGGTCGGAGGGAACCCCGACGAACATTTCCGCCTGGCCGCCGCGCTGCTTCCACACCATGACCGGCACCCCGAACAGTTTGTGGCTTTGGTAGATGTCCAGGTTGCGCTGCAGCAGCCGGCGGGTCGCCGGCTCGATGGTCGCGGCCGGAAGGATGCCTCCGCCCGGCTGGCCGTTGGCGGCGAAGTCGTAGTCGTGCTCGTTGGTCTCGAAGGCCTTGAGCCGATCCGGCGCCTGCAGGATGGCGGCCGCCTTGGGCAGGCTGCTGGCGGTCAGCATGCCCAGGGCCACCCAGTGCACCTGCAGGCTGTCGCCGGCCAGGCGCGGCGTCAGCTTGAGGTACAGCTGGTGGCAATAGGGGCAGTTGGGGTCGAAGAACACGTACAGCCGGTGCCGGCCATCCCCCTGGCGAATGCTCGTGGCCTGGTCCATGGCCGCGAGCAGGGCCGCTGCCTGCGCCGAGCCGGCAGCCCGAGCGACGGGCAGGCCGCCCGCCAGCAGCCCGGCCGCGCCCACCCCACCCACCAGGCCCAGCAGGCGCCGCCGCGACCGGTCCGGATTCGAAGCATCTTGGATCATCGAATGCACTCCCTGGAGTGTGTTTGGCTGGCCGATTGTGACACCGCCGGCGCCATCGCGCATGCCGCGCACCCACCACCCCGGCGCGGAGCCTCGGCTCAGGGCGCCAGGCGCTGGCGGGTCCAGGCGCCATCGGAACCCAGCCGATAGGCCAGGCGGTCGTGCAGGCGCGAGGGGCGCCCCTGCCAGAATTCCCAGGCGTCCGGCAGCAGGCGAAAACCTCCCCAATGCGGGGGCCTGGGCGGCTGCAGCCCGAATTGAAGCCCGTAGGAGGCCGCGCGCCGCACCAGCACCGAGCGGTCGGCGATGGGCTGGCTCTGTTCCGAGGCCCAGGCGCCGATGCGCGAGGCCAGCGGGCGGCTGGCGAAGTAGGCGTCGGACTCCTCGTCCGACACTTTTTCGACGCGACCCTCGATGCGCACCACCCGCTCGAGCTCCACCCAGTGGAATTGCAGGGCCGCGAAGGCGTGCGCCTGCAGTTCGCGCCCCTTGCGGCTGTGATAGTTCGTGTACCAGACGATGCCGCGGGAGTCCACGCCCTTGATCAGCACCACCCGCGTGGAGGGCCGACCCGCCTCGCCCACCGTGGCCAGGGTCATGGCGTTGGGCTCCGGCAGGCGGGCCTGCACGGCCTCGGCGAGCCAGCGCTCGAACTGCTTCAGCGGATCCGGGTCGGCATGCGCCTCGTCCAGTTCGGCGCGGGCATAGTCCTTGCGTAGATCGGCCAGTTTGTCCATGCGCAGAGTATAGGAAAGAGTCCCCCGCCCCTGCCGCTCGCGGTCTTGGCCCCTCGCTGCCCAGGGGAACGGGAACTTCGACCCAGGCGCTGCGTCAGAGCTTGCATGCGACGCGACTCGCGCCGCGGCAACCCGAGGGGAATCCACCATGAGACCGCAACGCCCTGGCTGGCTCGCAGCCGCCTCCTTCCCGCTGCTGCTGGGTCTGTTCGCGCTGGCCCGCCCCGGCCACGCGCAGGCCGGCCCGCCTGCGGCGCCCGAGCCGGGCGCCCTGGCCATGTTCTGCGCCCAGACCCTGGACGACAGCTACGACCGCAAGCTGTGGTTCGGCGAGGACCTGAAGGAATCCACCGGCGCGCAACTCATGGAGCTCAAGTGGCTTCCCGTGCCGGGCACGGAGCAGCGCGGCACCATCGAATGCATCTACGCACCCAGGTTCTCGCGCTGGGCCTACCCCAAGCTGCACAGTCGCTTCCAGGTCTTCCGGCCCGACGCCCCGGGCTGGATGCGCCCCAGCCCCACGGTGGACTGGCTGCTGTGCAGCGGCGCGACCATGACCCACTTCGACGCCGGCCAATGCCCCTTCCTGCCGGCCGAACCCCTGCCCTTGCCGGGCCAGGGCGCCGCGCCCTTCGGGAGGGAATGAGCCTTCGGGCGAGCCGCGAAGGCCGCCGCACAGCCTCAGCGCGGCAACTCCGTCGCGCCCATGAGAAAGCGGTCGACCTCCCGGGCGGCCTGGCGGCCTTCGCGCCGCGCAGCCCGGCCGGGCTGCGCACGTCGGCATCCCTCGCCTTCGGGCGAGCCGCGAAGGCCGCCGCACAGCCTCAGCGCGGCAACTCCGTCGCGCCCATGAGAAAGCGGTCGACCTCCCGGGCGGCCTGGCGGCCTTCGCGGATCGCCCACACCACCAGGCTCTGCCCGCGGCGCATGTCGCCGGCGGCGTACACCTTCGGAACGTTGGTGGCGTAGCCGCCCGCGTCCTCGGTGCCGGCGCTGGCATTGCCCCGGGCGTCGCGCTGCACGCCGAAGGCCTCGAGCACCGGGGCCACCGGATGCACGAAACCCATGGCCAGCAGCACCAGGTCGGCCTGCAGCATGAACTCGCTGCCCGGCACCTCCTGCATGCGTCCATCCTTCCACTCGACGCGGCAGGCCTGCACCTGGCGAACCCTGCCCTTGTCCTTGCCGGTGCCGGGCACGAAGGCCTTGGTGGCCACCGACCAGTCGCGCGAACAACCCTCCTCGTGGCTGCTGGAAGTGCGCAGCTTGATCGGCCAGTAGGGCCACACCAGCGGCTTGTTCTCCTGCTCCGGCGGCTGGGGCAGCAGCTCGAACTGGGTCACGCTGGCCGCGCCATGACGATTGCTCGTGCCCACGCAGTCGCTGCCCGTGTCGCCGCCGCCGATCACCACCACATGCTTGCCGGTGGCCAGGATCTGTCCCTTGAGCTTGTCGCCGGCGTTCACGCGGTTCTGCTGGGGCAGGAACTCCATCGCGAAATGCACGCCGTCGAGCTCGCGCCCGGGCACCGGCAGGTCGCGCGGATGCTCGGAGCCGCCGGTCAGCAGCACGGCATCGAATTCCTCCAGCAACTGCTGGGCGCTGCGGTGCTGCACGGACAGGTTGGTCACCGTGGCACCGGGCCCCTCGGCCGGCAGCTCGCCCACCAGGGTGCTGGTCTCGAAGCGCACGCCCTCGGCGCGCATCTGCTCGACGCGGCGGTCCACGTGGCTCTTTTCCAGCTTGAAATCGGGGATGCCGTAGCGCAGCAGGCCGCCGATGCGGTCGTTCTTCTCGAACACGGTCACGTCATGCCCGGCGCGCGCCAGTTGCTGCGCGGCGGCCAGCCCGGCAGGCCCCGAGCCGACCACCGCCACCCGCTTGCCGCTGCGGCGCGCGGCGGGCTGGGGCTGCACCCAGCCCATTTCCCAGCCCTTGTCGATGATCGCGTGCTCGATGGACTTGATGCCCACGGGCGCCGCGTTGATGCCCAGCGTGCAGGCCGACTCGCAGGGCGCGGGGCAGATGCGCCCGGTGAACTCGGGGAAGTTGTTGGTCGAGTGCAGCACGTCCAGCGCCTCGCGCCACTGCCCGCGCCAGACCAGGTCGTTGAAGTCCGGAATCACGTTGTTGACCGGACAGCCGTTGTTGCAGAACGGAATGCCGCAATCCATGCAGCGCCCGGATTGCAGCTTGGCCTTGTCGTCCGGCAACTGGTGCACGAACTCCTTCCAGTTCTTCAGGCGCACCGCGGGAGCCTCGTAGCTCTCTTCCTGGCGCTCGAATTCCATGAACCCGGTGGTCTTTCCCATCTCGACTCCCTCGATGCTGTGCGCTGCGCGGACCGGCCCCGGGCCGGTCCGTCACGGATTTACCTGGTCTCGGCCTGGGCCGACTCGGCCGCCTTGCGGGTGGCTGCGCTCGCTTCGCGACGCGCGCCCATCTCGCCCAGCGCCCGCTTGTACTCGTGCGGGAACACCTTGACGAAGCGCCCGCGCGCGGTTTCCCAGTGGTCCAGCAGTTCGCGCGCGCGCAGGCTGCCGGTCCAGCGGTGGTGCGCCTGCAGCAGGGCACGCAGCTGCTCCTCGTCGGTGCGCCCGCGATGCCACAGCGCCTCGCCCATGGTGGCGCGCTGCTCGGCCTCCGGCAGCACGCGCTCCAGCGCCACCATCGAGGTGTTGCAGCGACGCGCGAACTGCGCGTCGGGATCGTAGACATAGGCCACGCCGCCGCTCATGCCGGCGGCGAAATTGCGCCCGGTCTCGCCCAGCACGACCACGGTGCCGCCGGTCATGTACTCGCAGCCATGGTCGCCGGTGCCCTCGACCACCGCGGTGGCGCCGGAGTTGCGCACCGCGAAACGCTCGCCGGCCACGCCCCGGAAAAAGGCCTCGCCCTCGAGCGCGCCGTACAGCACGGTGTTGCCCACGATGATGTTCTGGGGCGCGTCGCCGCGGAACTCGATGCTCGGGCGCACCGCGATGCGGCCGCCCGACAGGCCCTTGCCGGTGTAGTCGTTGGCGTCGCCGATCAGGTACAGGGTGATGCCGCGGGCCAGGAAGGCGCCGTAGCTCTGGCCGCCGGTGCCTTCCATCTGGATGTGGATGGTGTCGTCCGGCAGCCCGTCATGCCCGTAACGCCGCGCCACCTCGCCCGACAGCATGGCGCCGACGGTGCGGTTGACGTTGCGCACGTTGTGGATGAACTGCACCTTCTCGCCTCGCTCCAGCGCCGGGCGCGCGCGCTCGATGAGCTGGTGGTCCAGGGCCTTGTGCAGCCCGTGGTCCTGCTCCTCGACCTGGCGCACCGCCACGTCCTCGCCCAGCGCCGGGCGGTGGAACACGCGCGAGAAGTCCAGCCCCTGGGCCTTCCAGTGCTGGATGCCGGCGCGCATGTCCAGCAGGTCGGCGCGGCCCACCAGCTCGTCGAAGCGGCGCACCCCCAGCTGGGCCATGATGGAACGCACTTCCTCGGCGATGAAGAAGAAGTAGTTGACCACATGCTCGGGCTTGCCCTGGAAGCGACGGCGCAACTCCGGGTCCTGCGTGGCCACGCCCACCGGGCAGGTGTTGAGGTGGCACTTGCGCATCATGATGCAGCCTTCGACCACCAGCGGCGCGGTGGCGAAGCCGAACTCGTCGGCCCCGAGCAGCGCGCCGATGACCACGTCGCGCCCGGTCTTGATCTGCCCGTCCACCTGCACGCGGATGCGCCCGCGCAAGCGGTTGAGCACCAGGGTCTGCTGGGTCTCGGCCAGGCCGATCTCCCACGGCGAGCCCGCGTGCTTGATGCTCGACAACGGGGAGGCGCCGGTGCCGCCGTCGTGCCCGGCGATCACCACGTGGTCGGCCTTGGCCTTGGCCACGCCGGCGGCCACCGTGCCCACGCCGGATTCGGACACCAGCTTGACGCTGATGGAGGCGCGGGGATTGGCGTTCTTCAGGTCGTGGATCAGCTGCGCCAGGTCCTCGATGGAATAGATGTCATGGTGCGGCGGCGGGGAGATCAGGCCCACGCCGGGCACCGAGTAGCGCAACATGCCGATGTACTCGGAGACCTTGCCCCCGGGCAGCTGGCCGCCCTCGCCGGGCTTGGCGCCCTGGGCCATCTTGATCTGGATCTGATCGGCGCTGGCCAGGTACTCGGCGCTGACGCCGAAGCGGCCGGACGCCACCTGCTTGATCCTCGAGCGCAGCGAGTCGCCGGCCTTGAGCGGAATGTCGCTGACCACGCGCTGCGGGCCCAGCACGCTGCCCAGGGTGGCGCCGTCGCCGATGCCGGAGCTGCCGGTGCGCATTTCCTCGCGGTAGCGCAGCGGGTCCTCGCCGCCCTCGCCGGTGTTGCTCTTGCCCCCGATGCGGTTCATGGCCACGGCCAGCGTGGCGTGCGCCTCGGTGGAGATGGAGCCCAGGGACATCGCGCCGGTGGCGAAGCGCTTGACGATCTCGACGGCCGGCTCCACCTCGTCCAGCGGGATGGCCCGGGCCGGGTCGACGCGGAACTCGAACAGGCCGCGCAGGGTGAGCATGCGCCGCGACTGGTCGTTGATGATCTGCGCGTATTCCTTGTAGGTCTGGTAGTTGTTCGAGCGCGTGGAATGCTGCAGCTTGGCGATCGCGTCGGGAGTCCACATATGCTGCTCGCCACGCGTGCGCCAGGCGTACTCGCCGCCGGCGTCGAGCATGCCCGCCAGCAGGGGGCTGTCGCCGAAGGCGTCGCGGTGCAGGCGCAGGGCCTCCTGCGCGACCTCGAACACGCCGATGCCGCCGATCTGCGAGGAGGTGCCGGTGAAGTACTTGTCCACCAGGTCGGAGGACAGGCCCACGGCCTCGAAGATCTGCGCGCCGCAGTAGCTCATGTAGGTCGAGATGCCCATCTTGGACATGACCTTGAGCAGGCCCTTGCCGACGGCCTTGATGTAGTTCTTGACCGCCTTGTCCGGTCCCAGCTCGGGCGGCAGTTCGTGCGCCAGGTCGACGATGGTGTCGAGGGCCAGGTAGGGGTGCACGGCCTCGGCGCCATAGCCGGCAAGCACCGCCATGTGGTGGGTCTCGCGGGCGCTGCCGGTTTCCACCACCAGCCCCGTCTGGGTGCGCAGGCCGAGCTGGATCAGGTGCTGGTGTACGGCGCTGGTGGCCAGCAGCGCGGGAATGGCCACGCGCTCGGCGCTCAGGCGGCGGTCGGTGACGATGAGGATGTTGTGGCCGCTGCGCAGGGCGTCCACGGCCTCGGCGCAGATCGACGCCAGGCGCGCCTCGATGCCCTCGTGGCCCCAGGCCACGGGGTAGCAGATGTCGATCTCGTAACTGCGGAACTTGCCGCCGGTGTGCGCGGCGATGTTGCGCAGCTTGGCCATGTCCTCGAAGTCGAGCACGGGCTGGCTCACTTCCAGGCGCATGGGCGGGTTGACCTGGTTGATGTCGAGCAGGTTCGGGCGCGGGCCGATGAACGACACCAGGGACATCACCATGTTCTCGCGGATCGAATCGATCGGCGGATTGGTCACCTGCGCGAACAACTGCTTGAAATAGCTGTACAGGGTCTTCGGGCGGTCCGACAGCACGGCCAGCGCGGCGTCGTTGCCCATCGAGCCCACCGCCTCGTCGGCGTTGGCGGCCATGGGAGCGAGCAGGAACTTCAGGTCTTCCTGGGTGTAGCCGAAGGCCTGCTGGCGGTCCAGCAGGGCCAGCTCGCTGGCGGGCTCGTCGCCGCAGTGCTCGACGTCGTCCATGCGGATGCGCAGGTTCTCGATCCACTGGCGATAGGGGCGCGCCGCGGAGAGCTGGTCCTTGATCTCCTTGTCGTCGACGATGCGCCCGACTTCCATGTCGATGAGGAACATCTTGCCCGGCTGCAGGCGCCACTTCTTGACGATCTGGCTCTCCGGCACCGGCAGCACGCCGGCTTCCGAGGCCATGATCACCAGGTCGTCCGAGGTGACCACGTAGCGCGCCGGGCGCAGGCCGTTGCGGTCCAGCGTGGCGCCGATCTGGCGCCCGTCGGTGAAGGCGATGGCCGCCGGCCCGTCCCACGGCTCCATCATCGCGGCGTGGTACTCGTAGAAGGCGCGGCGGCGCTCGTCCATCAGCGCGTGCTGCTCCCAGGCCTCGGGAATCATCATCATCATGGCGTGCGACAGCGGGTAGCCCGCCATGACCAGCAGCTCCAGGCAATTGTCGAAGCTGGCGGTGTCGCTCTGGCCCGCGTAGATCAGCGGCCACAGCTTGCGCAGGTCCTCGCCCAGCACCGGCGAGCTCACCGCGCCCTCGCGCGCGCGCATCCAGTTGTAGTTGCCCTTGACGGTGTTGATCTCGCCGTTGTGCGCCACCATGCGGTAGGGGTGCGCCAGGGGCCACTCGGGGAAGGTGTTGGTGGAAAAGCGCTGGTGCACCAGCGCCAGCGCCGAGACCACGCGCGGATCCTGCAGGTCGCGGAAATACTCGCCGACCTGGTCGGCCAGCAGCAGGCCCTTGTAGACCACGGTGCGCGCGGACATCGAGGGCACGAAATACTCGCGGCCGTGGCGCAGGTTCAGGCGCTGGATGGCGTGGCTGGCCACGCGGCGGATCACGAACAGCTTGCGCTCCAGCGCGTCGGTGACCATGACGTCGGGCCCGCGGCCGATGAAGATCTGGCGGATCACCGGCTCCTTCGCGCGCACGGTGGGCGACATGGGCATGTCGCGGTCCACCGGCACGTCGCGCCAGCCCAGCACCTGCTGGCCCTCGGCGCGCACGGCGCGCTCGATTTCCTGCTCGCAGGCCAGGCGCGATGCCGATTCGCGCGGCAGGAAGATCATGCCCACGCCGTACTCGCCCGGAGGCGGCAGTTCCACGCCCTGCGCGCCCATCTCGGCCCGGTAGTAGGCGTCGGGAATCTGCAGCAGGATGCCGGCGCCGTCGCCCATGAGCTTGTCGGCGCCCACCGCTCCACGGTGGTCCAGGTTCTTCAGGATCAGCAGGCCGTTGCGCACGATGTCGTGCGACTTGTGGCCCTTGATGTGCGCCACGAAACCGACTCCGCAGGCATCGTGCTCCTGCGTCGGGCTGTACAGGCCATGCCGGGCCAGGTCCTGGATCTCGCTTTGCTCGGGCTGCTGCTGCATGGTCTGCTCCACGACGAAAGACACAAAAACGTCGCAAAAAACTGCGATGGGAGCAGGGACTCTACTGCAATGCGGCAAAGGGAGCAAGAAATGTTGCCTCAATCCGTCCCTGATTTGCGGCGGAGGCAGCCGCGAATCCTTTTAAATAGGGACAGATCAACTCGACGCAGCCGCCGCCCGCGGCCGGCCGCGCGCACGGGGTCGCAGGCTGCGACCGAGTTGCTGCTCGGCCCAGGCCAGGTAGGCTTCGTCGCCCAGGGCGCCCGCGGCGCGCAGCGCGCGTTCGATGGGCTCGCGATGCTGCCTTGCAACATCGGTGTTCAACAAGGCCGCGTAGGCCGCCTCCCGGGCATAGGGGGTGTTGCCCAGTTCCCAGTAGGGAGGAACCTCCCTCAGCCAGGCACTGGGGCGGCGTCCGGTGTGGTGGGCCAGGCTGCTCCACGGCCAGGCCGAGGCCTCGGCGCAGGCCGCCTCGGCCTGAGGCGCCAGGTCCACCGCGCACAGGGCGGGAAGCAGCCAGCCCTGCTGCTGCAGCAGCGCGCTGCGGTAGCGTCCCCGCCAGATGCCGGCGCCCTCGCCGAGCCGGCGGCTGGCACAGCGAGCCAGGGTCTGCATGAGCGCGGACAGGCCGGCGCAATCGGCCGGGGTAAGCACCAGCCACACGGCCCGCGGCAGCAGCGCGTAGCCATGCACCTGCACCCCCGAGCGCTGCGCGGTGTGCGCAAGGCGCTGCAGGTAATCCTCGTAGTCGCCTGCCTCGCGGAACACCTCGGCGCTGGCGCGTTGCAGCACCAGGTGCGCCTGGCCGGGCAGGCAAAGTCGCGCTTGACGGGCCATGGCAGGCATTGTGCGCCAGCCGGCGCGCGACGCGTGGTCCTGCGCGCGAGCCGCGCCGGCTCAGCAAGCTGAGGGCATGGCCCCGGGCCGGCCCGGGGCCATGCCCTGCGCCGGTGGATCCCTGCCTTCCAGCCGCTCGCGCCACTGCAGCGCGGCGCTCGCGATGGCCTGTCCGCGGCGCACCGCCGCGGCCGGATCGTCGGCGCCCACGATCGCGCTGACCACGGCGAATCCGTCCAGGCCGCAGTCCAGCGCGGCGGCGGCGCGCTCCAGGCTGATGCCCCCGATCCCCACCAGGGGATACAGGGGTTTGCAGCGCGCGGCCAGCGCGCGCAGCCGCGCCAGGCCCAGCGGCGCATGGGGCGTGGCCTTGACCGTCGTCGGCCACACCGGGCCCAGCGCCAGGTAGCTGGGGCGCAGCGCGTGCGCCCGCGCCAGTTCCGCGGGGTTGTGGGTGCTCACCCCCAGGCGCAACCCGGCTCCACGGATCGACTCGATGTCCTGCGCCCGCAGATCCATCAGGTCTTCCTGGCCCAGGTGCACGCCCCAGGCTCCTGCATCCAGGGCCTCGCGCCAGTGATCGTTGATGAACAGCTGGGCGCCGCAGGCACGCGCGGCCTCGGCGGCCGCGCGCACCTGCGCGCGCAGCTCCGCGGCGGCCAGGTCCTTGGCGCGCAACTGCACGGTGTCCACGCCGAGCTCCAGCAGGCGCAGCACCCAGTCGGCATCGGGCACCACCGGGTACAGGCCCGGCGCGCGCGGCAGAGGCGCGAAAACCCCGGACTCGGTCGGCACGCCGGAGTGCAGCGCGGGAAAATCGCCGCTGTCGGGCTGTGCCGCGGCGTGGGCCATCGCGCGCCCGCCAGGCGCCACCCAGGCCTGCGCGATGGCGGCGCGGGTGCGCCATTGGGCCTCCACCGCGGCCTGTTCCAGGTCGGCACCCTGCGCCAGCATGCCCGCGAGCGCCGACGCGTACACGCAGCCGGTGCCATGCACCCGCCCGCCCGGGCCGTCCGGCAGGCGCGGCACGCACAGCGCCACCAGGGCCTGCGACGTGCACAGCCAGTCCACGCTGTTCGCCCCACGGGCATGCCCCCCCTTGAGCACGACCGCGCGGGTGCGCCCCCCCTGCAGCCATTGCTCGCGCAGCGCGCGCATCCAGGCCCGCGGCGGCGCGCCCTCGCCTTCCCAGGGCGGCAGGCCCAGGAGTTGCGCGGCCTCCACCCGGTTGGGCGTGATCACGGTGCTGGAGCACACCAGTCGGCGCAGGGTCTCGGGCTCGGCCTGCAGCAGCGGCACCCCGCCCGCGGCGGCCCCGAGCACCGTGTCCCACACCACCGGCACGTCGATGGACTCGCAAAACGCCGCCACCTCGGCGGCGGCCTGGGCCCCGCCCAGCATGCCCAGCTTGACGGCCGCCGGGCGCAGTTCCCGCCGCGCGGCCTCCAGCGCTCCGCGCAACACCGGCAGCGGCGTGGGCTGCAGCTCGCGCACGCCCCGGGCGTCCTGCACGGTCAGCGCCGTGCACACGCTGGAGGCGTGCAGGCCCATGGCCTGCCACACCGCCAGGTCGGTGCCGATGCCGGCGCCACCGCTGGGGTCATGCCCCGCGATGCTCAGCAAGGTGGGCCGCGACGTCAAGACGATTCCCCGGCTCGCGCGCCGCTCGCGCGCTGCGCCTCGTGCCAGAAGGGCATGCCCACCGTGGGGGTCGAGGCCTGCGCGGTGTCGCGCTCGGGCATGATGCCCGCGAGGAATCCGTCCCGCCCGGCGCGCACCGCGGCGCCGAAGGCGGCGGCCATGCGCACGGGGTCGGCGGCCTCGGCCACCGCGGTGTTGAGCAGCACGGCGTCGAAGCCGATTTCCATCACCTGCGCCGCGTGCGAGGGCCGGCCCAGGCCGGCGTCGCAGACCAGCACCGCGTCGGGCAGGCGCTCGCGAAGCGTGCGCAGGGCCTGCAGGTTCTGCGGGCCGCGCCCGGAACCGATGGGCGCGGCCCAGGGCATGACCGCGGCCACCCCGGCGTCGAGCAGGCGCCGTGCCAGCACGAGGTCGTCCGTGGTGTAGGCGAACACGGAGAAGCCCTCGGCGGCGAGCACGGTGGCCGCCTCCAGGGTGCCGAAGGGATCGGGCTGCAGGGTGTAGTCGTCGCCGATCACCTCCAGCTTGATCCAGCGGGTGCCGAACAGCTCGCGCGCCATGCGCGCCAGGTTCACCGCCTGCTGCGCGCCGTGGCAGCCCGCGGTGTTGGGCAGCAGATGCCCGCCCAGCGCGCGGATGCGCTGCCAGAAGGCCTGGCCGCCGCCGCTCTCGGGTTGCAGGCGGCGCAGTCCCACGGTGAACACCTGCGCGCCGGAGGCCTGTGCCGCCTGCGCCAGCACCTGCGGGCTGGGGTAGTGGGAGGTACCCAGGAACAGACGCGATCCCAGGCTCGCGCCTGCCACGCTCCAGGAGTCGGGAGCGACGGAACCGTCGGCACCGACGCCAGCAACGGCACCGACGGCACCGACCGCTGCGGGCGGGGCCGATACGCCAGCGGGCACGGGCGCGGCGACGTGGAAGCTCTCGGGGGAGGTGATCTCGGTTTCCATGGGAACTCCAGGGGACTGCGGGCCTGGCGCGCGGCGATCAGCCGCCCACCACGGGGGCGACGATGTCCACGCAATCGCCGTCGGCCAGGCGCTGTCCGGGCCATTGCGCGCGGGGCACGAAACAACCGTTGACCGCACAGGCGAATTCGCCGCGCACGGGGTCGAGGCCGCGCTCGGCCAGCAAGTCGTGCAGCGTGAGCGCCGCACTGCGCAGGCTTTCGCCATTCACCGACAGGGTCCGGCGGGCCGCCTGCGCGCCGGGCCCTGCCAAGGCTTCATGCGGCATCGCGCAGCTCCTCGTCCGCGGCAGGCGGCAGGCCCAGCGCATCGGCGATGCCCTGCTCCGCCTCGCCCACCACCGCCGGGGCGATCAGGTAGCCATGGCGGAACAGGCCGTTGATGCGCCACACGCCGCGAGCGTCGGGCGCGGCCACGGGCTGGCGGTCGGGCAGCGCCGGTCGCAGCGCGGCGGCCAGGCGCAGGACCCGCGCTTCGCCGAAATCCGGATGCAGGCTGTACAGCGCGCTGCCCAGCTCCAGGGTGGAGCGCAGGGTGATCGGACCCGCATCCTCGCTGTCCAGCTCGGTGGCGCCGACGATGAAGCGCCCACCGGGACGCGGCGCCACGTACAGCGCGTAGCGCGGGTGGATCAGGCGCACCGGGCGACGCAATTCCACGCCGGGCGCGGCCACCGTGAGCACCTCGCCGCGCACCCCGTGCAGGCCCGGCATGTCGCCGCGCGCGCCCACGCCGCGGCAATCGACGGCGAGGTCGAAGGCATGCAGCGTGCCGTCGCGCGCCAGCAGCGCGCGCGGCTGCACGGATTCGATCGCGCAGCCCTCGTGCCAGGCCCCGGAGCAGGCCGCCAGGGACGCATCCAGCGCCACGGCCAAAGCCTCGTAGAGCTGGTCGTTGGCCAGCTGGCCTTCCTGCGGGAGGTACAGGCCGTCGGCGAAGCGCCCCGCCAGCAGGGGCTCCAGGGCCCCGATGCGCTGGGTGTCGGCGCCCTGCACGCTCGCCGCGGCCTCGGCCGGGGGCAGATGCGCCTTCAGCAGCGAGGCATAGTGCGCCAGCGAGGCGCGATCCGCGGCGTGCGCCACCACCAGCGTGCCCTCGCGCCGGAAATAGACTTCGCGCCCGGTCTGCGCATGCAGCGAGGCCAGCCAGCGCGCCCACAGGTCCAGCGAGCGACGGCCGAGCTCGTGGATATGGGCATCGGCCACTGCCAGCTCGGCCGTGGGCGAGAGCATGGCCGCGGCCGTCGGACCGGCGCTGCCGCGATCGTCGCGCGAGCCGGCGTCGAACAGGCTCACCCGCGCGCCGCGGCGCATCAGGCGCCAGGCCAGCAGGCGCCCCGCCAGCCCGGCCCCCGCGATGCCCACATGGGGGCCACCGGGGCCCCCACGCGGCTCGCCGGCCCGCTCCCGCTGCGCGAGCATGCTCACTGATAGATCTCCCCGCCCGACTTGCGGAATTCAGCCGCCTTGCGCGCCAGTTCGTCGCGCAGGGCCGCGGCGTCGGTGGCCTGCCGGGGCTCGGCGGCGGCCGCGTTGCGGATGTCCTGGCTGATTTTCATGGAGCAGAACTTGGGACCGCACATGGAGCAGAAATGCGCGGTCTTGGCCGCCTGCTTGGGCAGCGTGGCGTCGTGGAAGGCGCGCGCGGTGTCGGGGTCGAGCGCCAGCCGGAACTGATCCTCCCAGCGGAACTCGAAGCGCGCGCGGGAGATGGCGTTGTCCCACAACTGGGCACCGGGGTAGCCCTTGGCCAGGTCGGAGGCGTGCGCGGAGATGCGGTAGGCGATCAGGCCCTGCTTGACGTCCTCGCGATCGGGCAGGCCCAGGTGTTCCTTGGGCGTCACGTAGCACAGCATGGCCGTGCCCGCCCAGCCGATGTTGGCCGCGCCGATGGCGCTGGTGATGTGGTCGTAGCCCGGGGCGATGTCGGTGGTCAGCGGCCCCAGGGTGTAGAAGGGAGCCTCGTAGCAGTGCTTGAGCTCCTCCTCGACGTTGACCGCCACCATGTGCAGCGGCACGTGGCCGGGGCCTTCGATCATGACCTGCACGTCGTGCTTCCAGGCGATCTGCGTGAGCTCGCCCAGGGTGCGCAGTTCGCTGAACTGGGCTTCGTCGTTGGCGTCGGCGATGGAGCCGGGGCGCAGGCCGTCGCCCAGCGAGAAGGTCACGTCGTAGGCCTTCATGATCTCGCAGATTTCCTCGAAATGGGTGTAGAGGAAATTCTCGCGATGGTGCGCCAGGCACCACTTGGCCATGATCGAGCCGCCGCGCGACACGATGCCGGTGACCCGCGCGGCCGTCAGGGGCACGTAGCGCAGCAGCACGCCGGCATGGATGGTGAAGTAGTCGACTCCCTGCTCCGCCTGCTCGACCAGGGTGTCGCGGAACAGTTCCCAGCTCAGGTCCTCGGCCACGCCGCCGACCTTTTCCAGCGCCTGGTAGATCGGCACGGTGCCGATGGGCACCGGGCTGTTGCGCACGATCCATTCGCGGGTCTCGTGGATGTGCTTTCCGGTGGAAAGGTCCATCACCGTGTCGGCGCCCCAGCGGATCGCCCACACCATCTTGTCCACCTCGTCCTCGATGTCCGAGGTCACGGCCGAGTTGCCGATGTTGGCGTTGACCTTGGTGAGGAAGTTGCGCCCGATGATCATGGGCTCGATCTCGGGGTGGTTGATGTTGGCCGGAATCACCGCGCGCCCGGCGGCCACCTCGCTGCGCACGAATTCGGCGTCGATCGGGCGCTGGGCGTGGAACCAGCTGCCGCGGTGCTGGCCGCCGTTCTGTTGCAGCGCATCGGGCAGTTGCGCGCGCTGCAGGTTCTCGCGCAGCGCGATGAATTCCATCTCGGGGGTGATGATGCCGCGCCGGGCCAGGTGCATCTGCGTGACGTTGGCCCCGGCGCGCGCGCGGCGCGGCTGCGGCGGCGCGCTGAAACGCAGCGCGGCGGTCTCCGGGTCGTTCTGGCGCGCGCGCCCGAACTCGCTGCTCGGGCCGTCCAGGCGCTGCATGTCCTCACGCGCATCCAGCCAGGCGCCGCGCAGCGCGGGCAGCCCGGCGCGCACGTCGATGGAGACCTTGGGGTCGGTGTAGGGGCCGGAGGTGTCGTACACGCGCAGCGGCGCGTTCTTCTGCAGCTGGGTCACGCCGGGCGCGGTCTCCAGCAGGGTGTCCGACAGGGCGATCTCGCGCCAGGGCACGGGCACGCCAGCCACCTCGTCGAGGTAGACCTTGCGCGATCCCGGGAAGGGGCTGCGGGTGATGCGGCTGGAAAGGCGCGCCGGATCGACGCTGCGGCGAACTTCGGACATGGCTGGTCTCCTGGGTCTGTGAGGCCTGCCGAAGCGCTGGGGCGACTTGGTTTCCTACGCGGGAATGACCCCGATCAGGTTCTGCGGATTCCGCGCCGGGGCGGTCTCAGCCGGCACGCTGCACGCGTCCGGCACTCCGACAAGCATGGTTCAGTATAGACCTGTTGGGCCGGCGCCGGAACGTGGCGTTGCGAAAACCCCGCCCGTTGCGCGCCAGGCTCCGCGCTAGCGCGAGGCCGCGCGCGCCGATCGGCGCGGATACAGCCGCGCCGCCACCGCGCTGCCGGCGCCCACGGCCAGCAAGGTGCCCAGCAGCACGCCCAGGCGCGCGGCGTCGAAGGCCGCCGCGCCATCGGGCCAGGCCAGGTCCGCGATGAACAGCGACATGGTGAATCCCACGCCGCAAAAACCCGAAAGGGCCAGCATGAGGCGCCAGCTGTAGCCCGCCGGCAGCCCTCCCCCCGCGCGCGCGGCCGCGAACACCCCCCCCAGGATGCCCATGGGCTTGCCCAGCAGCAGGCCCAGCGCCACGCCCCAGGTGACGGGGCTGCGCAACAGTTCCCCCAGCGAGCCGTGCAGTTCGATGCCGGCATTGGCCAACGCGAACAGCGGCAACACGCCCCAGGTGACCACGGGAGCCAGCGCGCGCTCCACGCGCTGCCCGGCCCCCCCGTCGCGCTGCTGGGGTAGCAGCACGCCGGTGAGCACGCCGGCCACCGTGGGGTGCACGCCCGAATGCAGCACCCACCACCACAACAGCAGACCCAGCGCCAGATAGGGCCAGGCGCGGCGCACGCCGAAATTCGCCAGCAGGCCCATCGCGATCACCGTGGCCACGGCCAGGCCCAGCATGGGCCCCGACAACTGCGCGGTGTAGAAGGCGGCGATGATCATCACCGCGCCCAGGTCGTCGAGCACGGCCACCGCCGTGAGGAACACCCTGGCGCGGGCGGGAAGCCCGCGCGCGAACAGGGCCATCAGGCCCAGCGCGAAGGCGATGTCGGTGGCCGCGGGCACCGCCCATCCGGACAGATTCGCCGGATGCTCGGCATTCACCGCCGCGAATACCAGCGCCGGCACCAGCATGCCGCCCAGCGCGGCGGCCACCGGCAGCACGCGGGCCCTGCGGTCGGACAGCGCACCGAACAGCCACTCGCGCTTGATCTCGATGCCCACCTGCAGGAAGAACAGCGCCATCAGGGCGTCGTTGATCCAGCGCAGGTTGCTTTCGACCAGATGCAGGGGGCCCAGCGACAGCCCCCAGCGGGCATCCAGCAAGGCGTGCCAGGCCGCGGCCAGAACGCTGTTGCTCAGCACCATGCCCAGCAGCGCCGCGGCGGCCAGCACCAGACCGGCGCGGGCGCCATCGTCGACGGGTGAGGCGGCGCCGTGGCCCTGGGTCATGCGCCGCCCCGGGAGAGGCTCAGCCGCGGTCGACCTGCGCGTAGCGCTTGGCGCTGGCGCTGATCTCGGCGCGCGCGGCGTCGGCGTCGCCCCAGCCTTCGGTCTTCACCCACTTGCCGGCCTCGAGGTCCTTGTAGTGGTTGAAGAAATGCTCGATCTGGCGCAGCAGCTCGGGAGCCAGATCCTCGGGCGAGCGGATGTTGCGATACACCGGCAGCAGCTTTTCCACCGGCACGGCGATCAGCTTGGCGTCGGGGCCGGCCTCGTCGGTCATCTTCAGCATGCCCACCGGGCGGCAGCGCACCACGCAGCCATGCACCAGGGGGATGGGCGTGACCACCAGCACGTCCACCGGATCGCCGTCCTCGGACAGGGTCTGGGGGATGTAGCCGTAGTTGCAGGGGTAGTGCATCGCCGTGGCCATGAAACGGTCGACGAACAGCGCACCGCTGGCCTTGTCGACTTCGTACTTGACCGGCGGCGCGCCGGCGGGAATCTCGATCACGACGTTGAAATCGTCGGGCAGGCTCTTGCCGGCGGGGACTTGGAGCAGACTCATCGGAGTTCGACCTCTGGTTTGGAAAAATCGCGAGCCCCCGCGCCTGCCCCGGCATGGCCGGGGCCCTCCCGAGCCCCGGCCGCACATCGGCCCTCAGGGCCTGGCGGGCTGCACCGGCGCCGAGCCGGGCGGGGTGATCGGAGTCTGCGAGGTGTTCGGGTACTGGGTTTGCAACTGCTGGGGGCTAATCATAGTGAACAGCGTCACCACCTTCTTGACGCCGGACACCCTCGATGCGTCGTCGGCCGCCTGCTGGGCCTCGGCCGGCGTGACGATGCCCTGCAGGTACACGACCCCACCCGAGGTGGTGATCTGGAAGGCCTGCGAATACAGCTGGGAGTCGTCGATGAAGGTGGCGCGCACCTTGGAGGTGATGTAGGTGTCGTTGGCCTGCTCGCTCAGCGAGGAGTTGGGGCCGATCACCAGCTGGTTGGCCACCGACTTCACGTTCGGAATCGCCGCCACGATGTTCTGGGCCTGCACCTTGTCCGCCTCGGTGGGCACCTGCCCCGTCAGCAGCACCTGCTGGTTGTAGGAGTCCACGTTCACGTTGCCGGCGCCGGCCAGCAGATCGCTGATGCGGCCGGAGGCGGTGAGCTGGATGTTCTTGTCCTCCAGCTGCGAGCCGGCCGTGCGGCGGTCGGTGGCCACCATCGCGGTGCCGCCAACGGCCGCGGCGCCCAGCACGAAGCAGCCTTGCAACTGGCTGGCGGCCAGCACGGTGACCAGCAGCCAGCCCGCGCGGCGCGCCACTGCGCTGCCGCGATGCCTGGTGCTGCCTGGGGTTGCGCGATTGCGCTGGGTGGGTTGCATCATGTCGATTCCTCCGGGTTGCCCAACAAGGTCCAGTCGACGCCGTCGCAGATGCAGTGCAACAGCAGCAGGTGCACCTCCTGGATGCGAGCGGTGCGGTCATGCGGAACGCACAGGTGCACGTCGACGTCGCTGAGCAAGGCGCTCAGCTTGCCTCCCCCCTTTCCGCTCAGCGCGACGATCAGCATGTCGCGCTCCTGGGCCGCTCGAACGGCCTCGATGACATTGGGCGAGCTGCCGCTGGTGGAAATCGCCAGCAGCACGTCGCCGGGCTGACCCAGCGCGCGCACCTGGCGTGCGAACACCTGCTCGAAGCCGTAGTCGTTGCCCACCGCCGTGAGAATGGAACTGTCGGTGCTCAGCGCGACCGCGGCCAGTTCCGGCCGCTCGCGCTCGAAACGCCCCACCAGCTCGGCGGAGAAATGCTGCGCGTCGGCGGCCGAGCCGCCATTGCCGCAGGCCAGGATCTTGCCGCCGTTGCTCAGTGCGTTGGCGATGGCGCCGATGGCCTGGGCGAGCGGCTCGGCAAGCAGCTCGGCGGCGCGCAGCTTGAGCTGCGCGCTTTCCTCGAATTGTTGGCGGATTCTGGACTCGAGCATCTGGGAGATTCCGTGACGGGGGTTTCCTGGGCATGCGCGGGGCCGCCGCGCTCCGCCCGGGCTCGCGCAGGCTGCGCGACGGGCCCGGCGCGACCCCGGGGACACCCTGATGGCTGCATTTTTCCACGTTTCCGTCCCCGTACTCATGACAGGCCCCCCGGCCTGCTAGATCCGCCCCAGCGCATCGAAGGCATCGCGGATCCAGCGCAGACTGGCCCCATCGATGGCCACCACGTCGAAACGGCAGGCCGGCTGGGCCGCCGCGCCCTCGGCGCAAGCCAGGTAGTGGCGCGCCGCCAGCACGATGCGCGCGCGCTTGCGCGCATCCACGCTGGCCGCCGCGCCGCCCCAGGCCGCATGGCGGCGGCAGCGCACCTCGACGAACACCAGCGTGTGCCCGTCGCGGGCGACGATGTCCACCTCGCCGCCGCGCACGCGATAATTGCGCCGCAGCACCCGCAGGCCGGCGCGCCGCAGGCGCTCGCAGGCGGCATCCTCTCCATCCTGCCCGCGCTGGCGTGGCGCCAGCCGGCTGCCGCTGTCCCCGCACCACGGCATCCCCTTCCTCCGTCGCTGCCCGAGGGCTTGCACGATGTCCGAACCCAGGTCGCCCGAATCGCCGGCTTGCGCGCCATCCCCCGCCGCGCCCGCCCTGCTCCGAACGTCCGACGCCACGCCCATGGCCTTGGCGGCGGCCCGTGCATTGTGTGCCTCGCAGCAAATCCCTGCGGCTTGCCTGCTCATGGTGGCCACGCCCATCGGCAACCTCGCCGACGTGGGCCTGCGGACCCTGGCGCTGCTGCAGCGCTGCGACCTCGTGGCCGCCGAGGACACGCGTGCCGCGCAGCGCCTGCTGAAGGCCTGGGGGCTTTCCCTGCCCCTGCTGCGCGCCGACCGGCACCGCGAGCAGGCCGCGGCCCAGCAGGTGCTGCGCCACCTCGCGCAGGGGCGCCGCGTGGCCTTCGTCAGCGACGCCGGCACGCCGGCCATCCGCGATCCCGGCGCCGCGCTGGCGCGCGCGGCGCGCGCCGCCGGACACGCGGTGCTGGCGCTGCCCGGCCCCAGCGCGGTGACCACGGCGCTCAGCGCCAGCGGGCTGGAACTGGACCAAGGCTATGTGTTCGCCGGCTACGTTCCCGCCACGCAGGGCCAGCGCAACGACTTCTACGCCAGCCAGCTCGCCAGCCCGCGCGCCGTCGTGTGTTTCGAGACCCCCCACCGTATCCGCGACAGCCTGGCCGCGCTCCTGGACCTCGCGCCGCGGCGCCGCGTGGTGCTGGCGAAGGAGCTGACCAAGCAGTTCGAAACCTTCGTCGAAGGCAGCGCGGAGGATCTGCTGCGCTGGCTGGACGCCGACCCCCACCATGCCCAGGGCGAGTTCGTGCTCATCCTGGAGCCGGCCGCTGCCCATGCCGCCGCGGAGCTGCCGCAGCAGGCCCTGCCCTGGGCCCTGCGCCTGGCGCGTGAACTGCCCGCCTCGCGCGCCTGCGCGGTGGTGGCGGAAATGACCGGCGCCGACCGCCGCGCCCTGTATCGCTGGCTGCTCGAGCAACCGGGCCGCGGCGACGCCGGGCAGGCCGCGGCGCGAGGCGGGGACGAGGCATGACGCGCGGGCGGGGGCGGATCATCGCCCCGCGCGCCCGCGACCGGCTGCCTCAGGGAGCCGCTTCGGGCTCCGGCGCCGCGGCCTCGGCCGTGCCCAGGCGCTTGCGCATGGCCTGCAGGCGCGCCAGGGCCTGCGCGCGGCCGTCGGTCTTGGGCAGCTCGGCGCGCAGCTCGGCCAGGAATCGGCTGGGCTCGTAGACCTTGCCGCCACGCCCGGCCGCGCGTCGCTTGCGGCAATGACTCAGGGTCAGGGTCTGGCGCGCGCGGGTGACGCCCACGTACATCAGGCGCCGCTCCTCCTCCAGGCCGCTGTCGGTGAGGGGGCGGTCGTCGGTGTACATCGGCAGCAGCCCTTCGTCGCAACCCGCCAGCCACACGTGGGGCCACTCCAGCCCCTTGGCGGCATGCAGCGTGGACAGGGTGACGGCGTCCTGCTGCCGGCCCCGCTCGGCGAGCTGGGTGATCAGCGCCACGGTCTGCGCGATGCGCTTGAGCCCGACGTTGTCCTCCTGCGCCTTGCGCGCGATCCAGTCGCAGAAATCGTTGACGTTGCCCAGGCGCTGGGTGGCTTCACGCTCGTTGTCGGAGCTGTCGCGCAGGTAGGCCTCGAAGCCGATGCTGTCCAGCAGCTCGCGCAGCAGCTCGCCGGCGGGGGCGGTGCGTTCACGCCAGTCGATGTCGTGCATCAGGCGCGCGAACTCGCGCAGTGCGTCGGCCTGGCGCGCACCGACCGCGGCCACCACGGCGTCGCGGAACAGGGCCTCGAACATCGAGACCTTCCACTGGGACGCGAAGGCGCCCAGGCTCTTGAGCGTGGCCGCGCCGATGCCCCGCTTGGGGGTGCTCACCGCGCGCAGGAAGGCGGGGTCGTCGTCGGGATTGGCCAGCAGGCGCAGATAGGCGCACACGTCCTTGATCTCGGCGCGCTCGAAAAAACTCTGGCCCCCGCTGACGGCATAGGGAATGTTGGCCCGCCGCAGCGCCTGCTCGATGGGCCGCGACTGGTGGTTGGCCCGGTACAGCACGGCCACGTCGGCCCACTGGCAGCCGCGCCCGCCGCGCAGCGCCTGCAGGCGCGCGACGATGCGCTCGGCCTCGTCCTCGTCGCTGTCGGCCTCGCGCACCTCCACCGGCTCTCCCTCGCCGTGTTCGCTCCACAGGCGCTTGGGGTAGATCTTGGGGTTGGAGGCGATCACCGCGTTGGCGGCGCGCAGGATGGCATTCGTGGAGCGGTAGTTCTGCTCCAGCTTGATGATCTCCAGGTTCGGGTAGTCCTCGGGCAGGCGTCGCAGGTTGTCCAGGGTGGCCCCGCGCCAGCCGTAGATGCTCTGGTCGTCGTCGCCCACGGCGGTGAAGCGCCCCTGGGCTCCCACCAGCAGGCGCAGCAGCTGGTACTGGGCGTCGCTGGTGTCCTGGTATTCGTCCACCAGCACGTAGCGCAGGCGCTGGTTCCAGCGTTCGCGCACCTCGTCGTGCTCGCGCAACAGGCGCAGCGGCAGCACCATGAGGTCGTCGAAATCCACCGCCTGGTAGGCGTTGAGCGCCTCGTTGTAGCGCTCCCAGACCTTGGCCGCCTGCACGTCCTCCGGGTCGCGCGCCTGCGCGGCGGCCTGGCGGGGATCCAGCAGGGAGCTTTTCCACTGGCTGATGCGCCAGGCCCAGGCCCGCGCCTGCTTGATCTCGGTGGTCCCGCCGGCCTCGCGCAGCAGCGAGGCGACGTCGTCGCTGTCCAGGATGGAGAACTGCGACTTCAGGCCCAGCGCCTGGCCGTCCTCGCGCAGGATGCGCACCCCCAGCGCATGGAAGGTGGAAATCACCAGCTGCCGGGCCGCCTTGGGGTCGTCGAGCAGGTCGCGGGCGCGCTCGCGCATCTCCGCCGCGGCCTTGTTGGTGAAGGTGATGGCCGCGATTTCCGAGGGGGCGTAGCCGGCGCGCAGCAGGCGCGCGATCTTGTGGGTGATCACCCGCGTCTTGCCGCTGCCGGCGCCGGCGATCACCAGGCAGGGACCGCCGAGATGGGCCACGGCGCGTTCCTGGGCGGCATTGAGCATGTTCGAGACTTCCGGAAAACGAAAAAAAGCCGACCCCGGCGCCCGCGCGGGGCGCCAGGCCGGATCGGAATGGGGGCCGGCGCCGCGCCGGCCTCAGCGCCCGGCGTGGCTGCGCAGGGCGTCGTATTCGGTCTGGGGGCCCAGGTGGCGCAACCAGCCGGGAGCCAGGGCCTCGGCGCTGGCCGGATGGGCCACGCCCAGCTCGGGCGCGAAACCGGCAAGCTTACCCTGCGGCACGCTGGGTACGCGCATCGAGTCCAGGTTGTCGCGACTCATCAGCGGGCCGCCGGGGGCCAGCTCCAGCAGCGCCGCCAGCGGCGCCGCCAGCGCATGCGGCAGCCCCACCACGGGTCTGCCGCGCCCCTGGTTCACCCCCGCCCACACACCGGCCTGGTGCACCAGTTCGCGCAGGGTGTAGACCCGAGGGCCGCCGAGCTCGTAGATGCGCCCCACCGTGGCGGGGGCCTGCGGGCCGATGAGCGAGCTGACCACGGCCTGCGCGACATCGCCCACATACACCGGAGCAAAGCGCTGCGAGGCACCGCCCAGCAGCACGAGGGGCAGGCGGCGTTGCAGGCGGGCGAACAGGTTGAGGAAATCGTCCTCCTCGCCGAACACCACGGAGGGACGCAGGATGGTCCACTGCAGGCCCGCCTCCTCGGCCTGCACGGCGGCCTCGCCATCGCCCTTGGAGCGCAGGTACATCGACGGCCCCTGGCTGTCGGCGCCCAGCGCGCTGAGGTGCACGAAACGGCGCACCCCCGTCTCGGCGCAGGCCTGGGCGAGCTTTTGCGGCAGTCGCACATGCGCCCGCGCGAAATCGGCGCCATAGGGACGGCCGCGTCGCCCGTGCAGGATGCCCACGAGGTTGACCACGGCATCACGCCCCTGCACCAGGCGCCGCAGGGTCGCGCTGTCGAAGGTGTCGATCTGCACCAGGTCGACCGTGGGCAGCGGCAGCAGGTGCTTGGCCCGCTCGCGCCGGCGCGTGGGCACCAGCACGCGGCAGCCGGCCGCGCTCAGGCGCGCCACCACCTGCGTGCCGATGAATCCGGAACCACCGAATACGACGATGTCTTGCATACCTGGTACTCGTTGCTGAAGGGCCGGGCCGCCGTCGGGGACGCTGGCCCGGGGCCTCGGATCAGGGCATCGGCTGCGCGCCGGACATGCTCGCCGGCGCAGCCAGGGCCAGACGCGATTCTAGGGACTGCGACTGGCCTCCGAGCAGTACTGAATAGACGGTGGCGTTGGCCAGCACGCGCTTGACGTAGTCGCGTGTCTGTTCCACGGGGATGCTTTCGGTGAACACCGCGCCGGCGAGCGCGTCCTCCTCCGGCAGGGGCATGCCGCGCCAGCGCGCGGGACGTCCCGGCCCGGCGTTGTAGCCGGCGGCGGCCATGGCCTGCGAACCGTCGAAACGCTGCAGCAGCATGCCCAGGTAGGCCGAGCCCAGGGTGACGTTGGTGCCGACCTCGGTCACCTGCGCCGACTGGAAGCCGTCCAGTCCGATCTTGCGCGCCACCCAGCGCGCCGTGGAGGGCATGAGCTGCATCAGCCCGTTGGCACCGGCCCAGGACCGGATGCCCGAGGCGAAGCGGGATTCCTGGCGCATGATGCCGTAGAGGAAGGCCTCGCTCACGCCGGTGCTGCGCGAAGCCCGCGCCACCTGCCGGCGAAAGGGCATGACGTAGCGCTGGGTCCAGTCCACGCTGCCCTGCATGCGTTCGCTGGCCGAAATGCACAGCAGCCAGGCACGCTGGTCACAGGCCAGTTGCGCCGCGGCATGCCATTGCGCGTCGTCGGCTCCGTCCAGCGCGGCGTGCCATTGCCAGGCGGCCGGCGCATAGGCATCCACCCGGTACAGCAGCAGGGCCTGTCGCACGGCGTCCCGCGACGCCTCCTGGTACACCAGCCGCATGTCCACCGGTGGCGGCGCCTGGGTGGGCAGGCTCACCGGGCGCCGCAGCGCCTCGGTGGCCAGTTGCCCGTAATAGGTCCAGGGCTGGGCCATGCCGCGCCACAACGCGCGCGCCCGCGCCCCATGGCCGGTGGCGCTCAGCGCCACCGCATGCCAGTACGTGGCCTCGGCGACGTCGCCAGCCTGGCCGTCGCGCAGCAGCGCCGTGGTGGCCTTGTTCACCAGGCTCCAGCGTGACTCGCGAAGGGCGGCGCGCAGGCACCACTTCCAGCTGTCGGGGTCGGCCTGCCAGGCAGGATCGATGCGCAGGGCCTTGGCGAACAGCTCCGCGGCCCCCGGGAGCAGTTGCACCGAGGCCGAGCGCGCCGCGCGCCAGGCGATGCTCGCGCGCAGGTCGGCACGCAGCCCCCGCAGGCTCCCATCGAGCAGGCGCATGGTCTGCTGCGGGTCCTGGTGGGCCATGTTGAACAACGCCAGCACCAGGATCCTGCGCTGCGCGATGTCGGCGGGAACGCCGCTGCGCGCAGCGTCGAGCACGATGTCCAGCGGGTCGTCGACGGCCCGGCGCAGCGCCTGGCCCTCGGGCGCCGGCAAGGCGGGGAGGAAGGACAGGGTCACACGCGCCTGGCCGTCGGCGAAGAATCCGCGCAGCCGGGCCCACAGCGCATCCTGATCGATGAGTCCTGCGCCCAGCAAGGCCTTGGCCGCGCTGTTGCAGCCCGTGCCGCCGGAAGGCTCCCGGGCCCACAGAGCCAGCACCTGGGGCGCGGTGTCGACACCGCTGGTCTGGAACCGGGCCTGGGCCTGCAGGCACTGCAGCTGCGGGTTGTCCCCGTCGTAAGCGGCATAGGCACCGAGGTAGCCCGCCCAGTCCTTGCGCCGTCCCAGTTCGAACAGCCACTGCGAGCGCAGGCGCCGCAGGGGCAGACTGCCCGGCCAGGCCCTGGCGAAGGCATCGATATCGTCCTGGGTGGCGCTGTGCAGGCGCGGCTCGAGCGCCCAGTAGGCGATCCAGGGCTCCAGCAAGGTACCCCGCAGGGCCGGCAGCGCCTGGGTCGCGGGCACCGGATCCCCGCGCTCGAAGCCCAGCCAGGCCTGCCGCGCCAGCGAAGCCGCTCCCGGATCCAGCGCCGGCGCGGGCGGCGGAGCCGTTGGCACCGGCTGCGATGCCGTCGCGTCGAGACCGGCGTTTCGCAGGGCCGGAGCCGAGGAAACGGGGGACGCGGAGGAAACCGGGGACGCGGGGGAACCCGAGGAAGCCGGCGCGGACGAAGCATACGAGGCGGACGGCACCGGCGCCGCCTGGGCCACGCCTGGCAAGACACCCTGCAACCCACTGGTCAACAAGTACACGCCCAGGGCCTGCCTCAGCCCGCGCGGGCCGCGCCCCATCCCTGGCGACCCGATCCCTGCGATCGTTGCGAGCACAATATGCGCAACCCGTTCGACGAACTTCATAAACCCCAAGCTTAGCTTGAGCATGGTCTTTGCAACATCCTTCGCGCATGCTGCCACGGGCAGCACGCGTGCACAATTGCGCGAGACCCTTCGACGCAAGCGCGAGGAATTGCCGCAGCGCACGCAACGCGACGCCGCGCTCGACGACGCACTGGAACGCGAATTGCGCGTCTTGCACGCCCGCTGCATCGGAGCTTACTGCGCGAGCCGGGGTGAATACGATGCCCTGCGGGTCCTGGCGCGGGTGGGCGCGGGGCTGGGCTGGCCCTGGCGCATCGCGCTTCCCGTGGTGCAGCCCGCCGTTCGCGGCATGCGTTTTTGCGCCTGGGCCCCTGGGCAGGCCCTGCGCGAGGGCCCCTACGGCATCGCGCAGCCGGCCGACTGCGGCACCGAAGTCGAACCGGACGTCCTGCTGGTGCCCTGCGTCGGCTTCGCCGAGGACGGCCTGCGCCTGGGCTACGGAGGCGGGTATTACGACCGCTACCTGGAACATCGCCCGCAGGTGCTGACCGTGGGGCTGGCCTACGACGCCTGCCGGATCGAGGGCCTGGCCGCGCAGGCCCACGACCGACCCCTGGATCTCGTGCTCACCGAGACCCGGCGCTACCAGCGCGCGGCGTCGAATCGATGAGCGAGGCGGGGAAGGTGCGCGCCGAGGCCTTGCAGCGCGGCGCGCACGGCGAGGCCTACAGCGCGCGCTACGGCGACGTCTATGCGAGCCGGGCCGGCGCCGCCGGGCAGGCACGCGAAGTGTTCCTGCGCGGCTGCGGCCTGCTGGGCGAGCAGGCGCGCTGGCGGGATCGGCGGCAATTCGTGGTGCTGGAGACCGGCTTCGGCCTGGGGAGCAACTTCCTCGCCACCTGGCAGGCCTGGCGGGACGATCCGCGGCGCCCCGAGGTGCTGCATTACGTGGCGCTGGAATTGCACCCCCTGCCCGCCGAGGATCTGCTGCGCGAATGCGCGGACCCGCGATGGCGCGACCTGGCCGAACAACTTCGCGACCGCTGGCCACCCCCCATGCAGGGCCTGCACCCTGTCTGGCTGGAAGCCGGGCGCCTGCGCCTGCTGCTGGCCTTCGGCGATGCGCCCAGCCTGCTCGAAGAGCTCGAACTCGGGGCGGACGCCGTGTACCTCGACGGCTTCGCGCCTTCACGCAATCCGCGCATGTGGAGCCGCGAACTGCTGGCCCGGGTCGCGGCGCGGTGCCGGCCGGGAGCCCGCGCGGCCACCTACACGGTGGCCGGCGCGGTACGCGAGGGCCTGCGGGCGGCGGGCTTCGAGATCCGCAAGGCGCCCGGCTACGCGGGCAAGGCGCAGCGCCTGGAGGCCGAACTGCGCGCGCCGGCGACATCCCGCGCGCGCATCGCGCGCCCCCGGGCCGGCTCGGCCCTGGTGATCGGGGCCGGCCTGGCCGGAGCGGCCAGCGCCCGGGCGCTGGCCGCGCGCGGCTGGCGAGTGCGGGTGCTGGATGCACGTGGCCCGGCCGCGGGCGCCTCGGGCCTGCCCGCCGGGCTGGCGCACCTGCGCCCCGCCGCGGCCGACGAGAGCCTGGCGCGCCTGACCCGCGCCGGGCTGGCATGGCTGAACCTGGCGCTGGAGCCTCGGGCCGGGGACCTGCTGGCCGGCGACGGCGTATGGATGTCGGCCGGACATGCTCGCCTGGCCAGGCTGGCCGCCCACGCCGAGGACTGGCCGGCGAGCCTGCTGCGCGCTGTGGACGCGCAAAGCTGCGCCACGCAGAGCGGATTGCCCCAGGCGCCCGCGTCCTGGTGGACGGCCGGCGGCGCCGTGGCGGCGGGCGCGTTGTGCGCGCAGTGGCTGCGAGGGCCGGGCATCGAGCTGCGCGCGCCCTGCGCCGTGCATGCCCTGCGATTCGATGCGGCCGACGCCTGCTGGCTGGCCCTGGATGAGCAGGGAGGGGAGCTGGAGCGAGCGCAGGTCTGCGTGCTGGCCTGCGCGGGCGACGGCGAGCGCCTGCTGCGAGCCAGCCGCTTGCAGCACGGCGCGCCCGGGCCCATGCTGCGTACGCAGTCCGGACAGGGTTTCATCGTCGCGGCCCGCGAACTGGGCGCCCTGCGGGAGCTGCGTTGCGGGGTGATGGGCGCGGCCTACGCGCTGCCGCTGCCTGCGGCCGCGGTCGCCGCGCGCGGCCTGGACCCCGGGCAGCGCTGGCTGTTCGTCGGGGCCACCCACGAGCACGCGGGAAAACCGCCCTGGACCCTGCCCCAGGCCTGGGAACATGTGGGCGCCGGTCTGCGGGAATGGTGCGCGGGCCAGCCCTGGCCCGCCTCCCTTCCCGACAGCGCCATCCCCTTCCGCGGCGAGCGCACGGGAGGCGCCGACCGCCTGCCCCTGGTGGGGCGCTGGCCCGCCGCCGACGGCCCGGGCCTGTACCTGTCCCTGGGCATGGGCTCGCGCGGCCTGCTGCTGTCCACGCTGGCCGGGCAGATCATCGCCGCCGATCTGGAGGGCGAGCCGGCGCCGCTGGAACGCGAGCTGCTGCGCCTTCTGGACCCCTGCCGCCCTTCGCTGAGGCCCCGCAAGGGCTGAGCTCCGGGACTCCGGCCCCTCCGGTATCAGGCCGCGCCGATGCCCGGCACCAGGGAGCCCGGCGCGGCCGCGCCCTTGTGGCGGGCGGTGAAGTCGAGCATGCGCTGCACCGAACGGCGCGCGCGCGCGCCGAGTTCGGCATCCAGCATGATCTCGCCGCTGCCGCTGCGCAGCGCATGCTCCAGCCCGGGCAGTCCGTTCATGGCCATCCAGGGGCAATGGGCGCAGCTCTTGCAGGTCGCGCCATTGCCCGCCGTGGGAGCGGCGATGAACATCTTGTGGGGATTGCGCTGCTGGAGCGCGTGGAACATTCCGGTGTCGGTGGCGACGATGAAGGTGCTGCGGTCGCTCTGGTCCGCGGCCTTGAGGATCTGCGAGGTCGATCCCACCACGTCGGCCAGCGCGATCACCCCGGCGGGGCTCTCCGGATGCACCAGCACCAGCGCCCCCGGGTACTGCTCGCGCAGCAACTCCAGCTCCAGGGCCTTGAATTCCTCGTGCACGATGCAGGCCCCCTGCCAGAGCAGCATGTCCGCCCCGGTCTCGCGCTGGATGTATCCACCCAGGTGGCGATCGGGCGCCCACAGGATCTTGCGGCCCTGGCGGTGCAGGTCGGAGACGATGTCCAGGGCGCAGCTCGACGTGACCACCCAGTCGGCACGGGCCTTCACGGCGGCACTGGTATTGGCGTACACCACCACCGTGCGGTCCGGATGGGCGTCGCACCAGGCCGAGAACTCGGGCGCCGGGCAGCCCAGGTCCAGCGAGCAGGTGGCGTCGAGCTCGGGCATCAGCACCCGCTTGTCCGGCGACAGCATCTTGGCCGTCTCGCCCATGAAGCGCACCCCCGCGACCACCAGCGTGGACGCCGGATGCGCCGCGCCGAAACGCGCCATTTCCAGCGAATCCGCGACCAGGCCGCCGGTCTGCTGGGCCAGGTCCTGCAGGTCGGGGTGCACGTAGTAATGCGCCACCAGCACCGCGTCGCGCTCGGCGAGCAGGTCTCGGCAGCGTTGCATCAGCGGCTCGCGTTGGTCGGCCGCGGGCTCCTCCGGTACGCGGGCCCAGGCCTCCTGGGTGCCGCACACGGGGCTCTCGACCTGGATGGAAATGGTCTGGTTCATGCTCAGGCTCCGGCAAAGCGCATGGAATAGTCGGTGGCGACCACGTCCTTGGTCAGCTTTCCGATGGATATGCGGTCGACTCCGGTGCGCGCAAGGGCGCCCACCGTATCCAGGTCCACGCCCCCCGAGACCTCGAGCTCGGCGCGCCCGGCGTTGATGCGCACGGCCTCGGTCAGCTGGTCCAGGTCCATGTTGTCCAGCAGCACCATGCGCGCGCCCGCGCCCAGGGCCTCGCGCAGCTGATCCAGGGTCTCCACCTCGATCTGCACGAACACGCCGGGCGGCGCGATCGCATGCGCGCGCTGCAGCACGGCGGCGATGCCGCCGGCCGCGGCGATGTGGTTTTCCTTGATCAGGATGCCGTCGTACAGGCCCATGCGGTGGTTGGCGCCGCCGCCCACGCGCACGGCATACTTCTGCGCCACCCGCAGCCCGGGCAGGGTCTTGCGGGTGTCGACGATGCGCGCGCGCGTGCCCTCGACCGCCTGCACGTACTGCGCCGTGCGCGTGGCCACGCCCGAGAGCAGTTGCAGGAAGTTGAGCATGCTGCGTTCGGCCGTCAGCAGGGTGCGCGCGCTGCCCGCGACCTGCAGCACCACGTCGCCGGCGCCCACCCGAGCCCCCTCGGGCACCTGCCATTCGATGCGCAGCGCGGGGTCGAGCTGGCGCAGGACCGCCTCCACCCAGGGCCGCCCGCAGACGATGGCCGGCTCGCGCACCAGCACACGCGCCTGCGTGCGCGTGGAGGCGTCGATCAGGGAGGCGGTGAGGTCGCCGCTGCCCACGTCTTCGGCGAGGGCGTTGCGCGCATCCTGCGCGGCGACGGTTTGCAGGCTGGGGCCGTTCATGAGCTCGGGACTCGTTCGCAGGGTGGAAACCCTCCAGTGTAGGCCGCCTCGCGCCGGCCTGAAGGCGCCGGTCTGTTTGCCGCGCCGGGGCGGGTTTCCACTGAGTTGTTTCCGGGGGTTACACCCTTGACAACCGTATATTAGTAAACGCTAATATTGAGCATCCTCAAGGGGAAGGAGCTCTCATGGACCAAGTGGTTGATTTTTCTCGAATCACCTTCAAGACGCGGGCTCCGGCCGGGCGCGCGGGCGGTCCGCGTTCCGTCCCGGCAGGGGCCGAGGCGCCGGGTTGCGCGGGCAAGCGGGTCGGCGCCGGAGAGCTGAGCAGCGCCTGGCGCGGCGCATCCGATTGCCGCAATTGCGGCGTGCGACGCATCGCGCTGTTCGGCGCGCTGGGCGTGGACGATTTCAACGAAATCCACCAGGTCATCGACGACATGCAGTTCGCCTCGGGGCAGAGCCTGTTCTCCGAGGGCCAGCTGGGCCAGTACCTCTACACCGTCAAGACCGGCTTCGTGAAACTCGAACGCGTGCTGTCGGACGGAACCCGGCGCATCACCCGGGTGGCGCGCCGCGGCGACCTCATCGGCCTCGAAGCCTTCATCCAGCAGCCCTACATGCACCATGGTTCGGCCATCGGCACGGTCCGGATCTGCCGCATCCCGGTGGACGTGATCCGCAACCTGGAGGAACGGGTGCCCAATCTGCGCCACGAATTCCTGGAGCGCTGGCACCGGGCGCTGCGCGAGACCGACGAGTGGGCCCTGCTGCTGGGCTCGGGCACCATCCCCTCGCGCATGGCGCGCCTGCTGCTGCGCCTGGCGGAGCCCGAACTCAACGACACCATCGTGTTGCCCAAGCGCAGCGACCTGGGCGCCATGCTCGGCGTCGCGCTGGAAACCGCCAGTCGGGTGATCGCCCAGTTCGAGCGCGACGGACTGGTCGAGCATGTGGGTCCCCGCCTGTTCCGCATCCACCGCGCGGCCATGCAGGAGCTGGTGTCGCCGACCCCGCGCCTGGCGGCCTGAGCCTGCGGCCGCGGCCTTTCAGCCAGCGTCGGCCCAGGCGGTGATGGCCTCCCACTGCCGCAGGTCGCGCTCGACCTGGGTCGGGCGCAGGTCCCACAGCGTCAGGCCATGCGCGGCCATGTGCGCATAGTTGGTGGTGGGCCGCAGCATGCCCAGGGTCGGATAAGCCAGGCCCTGCAGGAATTCGCGCAGTTGCTCGGCCGCGCGGGTGCGCTCGTCCACGCGCACCCCCACCAGGGCGACGCGCAGTTCCTTGCGCCTGCGACGCGCGGCCACCCGGTCGAGGAATTCCTGGGCGGCGTAGATGTCGAAGACCGAGGCCTGCAGCGGAACCAGCACGCTGTCGGCGACCTCCAGCACCTCGTCCAGACGGTGGCCGTGCAGCCCGGCCGGGGTGTCCAGCACCACATGGCTGGTGCCCTGCGGCGGCCGCGCGACACCGTCGGAGCCGATTTTCCAGTTGCCGATGCGCGGCAGGCTGTCCGGACGCAGCGACAGCCACAGGCGCGAGGACTGCTGGCGGTCGGCGTCGCCCAGCATGACCTGGTGCCCCCGCCAGGCCCAGTAACCGGCCATTTGCGTGGACACGGTGGACTTGCCCGCGCCTCCCTTGGGATTGGCGACCACCAGCACCGGCATGAGCGTCTCCCCGGCCACGCACCGTCGCGGCCTTTCACGCTAGCTTATCAGCGCCCTGCCCGCCCGCGGCAAGCGGAGCAAAATGAGGGGTTGCGACCCCCTCCGGTAGTTCAACAGCCTGCCAAAGACCCAGCGATGTTCAATCCCAGCAAGGACGAAGTCCGCAACTTTTTCATCGAGGCCTGGCGCCGGCGCGACACCGGCGTGCTGACCCCGCTGGAGACCCTGGCGCTGGGCTGGATGGAGCAGCACCCCGAATACCACGAGGACCTGGACGCGCCGGATGCGCTCGAACGGGACTACGGCGTCGAGGCGGGGCGCAGCAATCCCTTCCTGCACCTGTCGATGCACCTGTCGATCAGCGAGCAGGTGTCCATCGACCAGCCCCCCGGCATCCGCCAGGCCTGCCAGCTGCTGGCCGCTCGCCGCGGAGAGCACGAGGCCCATCACGCCATCATGGAATGCCTGGGCCAGATGCTGTGGACCTCGCAGCGCAGCGGCCAGCCGCCGGACGGCGAGGCCTACGTGGACTGCGTGCGCCGCGCCGCCACGCGGGACTGAGCGAAGGCCCGCGGGCCCGACGCTTGTCGGCCCCGGCGGGGGCCTGAACCCACGCGGCGCAAAGTCGATCCACGCATTGGGGACGTGGGGCGGGCGGCCGGCGGCGCCGGGGCCGGCTGCCTAGCATGGCCCCATGCCCTTCCCACCGCCCAGCTCGACGTGGCTTGCATCCGCGTACCGCGTACTGCCCGCTGTTCCACCGCTCCTGCGCATGAGCCACCGCCGGGCCCTGAGCCTGACCCTGCGCCTGGCCCTGGGCCTGGCCGTCCTGGGCACGGCACCCGCCGCTGCGCAGGAACCCGCCCTGCACTTCGCATCTCCGGAACACGAGGTCCTGGGCGCGCGCGTGTTCCTGCGCCTGCCCGAGGGCCGCGGCGACACCGGCGAGCATGTGGTGCTGCTGCGCACCCGCGCCTCCGACGGCACGCAGCTGGCACTCAGCTACGCCGAACTGCTGGCCCTGGCCGGCGATTTCTACGGCGTGCCCTACGCGCGGGTGGGCGACGGCCAGGCCTTCGACTCGGCCTGGTCCGCGCGCACCGAGGCGGCCACCGTGGCCTTCCGGCGCGACCTGCTCAGCCTGGCCTACCAGGGCCATGTCGACCAGCTGCCCCGGCTGCGGGAGCTCCAGCGCGGCCTGATGCAGCGCTTTCGCGAGGCGCGCGAGCAGGGCCGCGCGCTGGATTACCGCATCGAGGACGACTGCGCCTTCATGCGCGCCACCGGCGCCGACGCCTGCATCGAGGGCGCGGCCGACCTGATCCACCTGCGCAGCTATCTCGGGCGCTATTTCGAACTCGCCAGCCGCAGCCAGGATCACTTCGGCGACAACGCCCAGACCACCTTCCTGGTCGGCCAGCGCCTGGCCTTGCAGCAGGCCCTGCACGCGCGCGACGAGCACGACCTGCTGCGCGCCTACCTGATCGCCGCCTACGCCGGCCATTTCGGCGGCGACGCCTTCGCCTCCGGCCACGTGCGCACCGACAAGCAGGCCATCGACGAATACTGCGCCGGCGGCTTCGCCGAGGCGCCGCTGCGCGGCCACCCCGCCCAGATGCTCAGCGGCGTGCTGGTCAAGACCATGCACGACCAGGAAAACCGCGACGGCATCCTGCTGAGCACGCGCGACGGGCGGCGCTGGGTCGCGCATGGGGACGACCAGCTTTCCCTGCCCGGCGGCGAGGCCGAGATGCGACCCATCGTGCAGGCGCTGCAAATGGCGGCGGATCAGATTTTCGACGCCTACCAGCAAGGCGGCCGGGTCGACGAGCGCCAGTACGTGGAAGACCGCCTCGCCGCGCTGCGCCGAGGCCTGCCCGACATCGCGGCCACGCGGGACGCGGCATCGGGCAACCCCCCGCCCCTGTTCGAACCCCGCGACGGCATCGTGCTCTGGCACGACCCGCAGGGCGCCACCGCGCCGCTGGACTGCGAGGCCGCCCTGTGGCGCTACGCCGGGGGGCTCGCGCAATCCCCGCCGCGGGACGAGCGGCCCGCCGCCGCCCGTTCGATCGACGTCACGGTCCTGCTCGCCGACTCGCCACCGCCGCCCGGCCCCACCCCGGCAAGTGGCCTGAGTTGCGACTGGGATCGCATCGACCACGGCGACTTCCCCGCCAGCGCGGGCCATTTCTCAGCGACCGTGACCGCGCACCTGGAAAGCAACGGCGCCGCCACGGGTGCCGAGGGCGACCTGTACTGCCTGCTGCTGCGCCCCGATGGGCACGGCGTGGCCTGCCAGTTCGCCGTGCATTACGACAACCCCTTCTGGGGTGCCGACCGCCAGTTCCTGCGGCAACGCGCCGGCGCCTGCGACATCGAACTCGACGAGGCCGGGCGGGGCGTGCACTGGCACCCGCGCCTGAACGTGCGCGCCGGCGGGGATCCGGCCTCGCCACGGGAATCCACGCCCGCGCCCCCTTCTTGATCCGCCGCAAGGACCCGAGGCGCGCCGGGCTCCGATACTCGCCCCAGGATTGCCCATGCCACAAGACCCGGGCCGATCCCGGGCACAACGGGGAGAGGGTCATGAAACACCCACATCATCGCGCGCGCCGCGCGGGTCTGGGTCTGCTGTCGAGCCTGCTGCTGGCGTCCTGCGGGGGCGGAGGGGGTAGCACCCTTCCACCAGCCGGAACCAGCTTTCCGCTGCAAAGCGCCATGTCCGCGCTGCTGACGGCCGGCAGCACACGCACCGCGACCATCTCGGGCAGCGCTCTGTACCAGGGCGTGAGCGTGCCCATCAGCGGCAGCGTGACCCTCAGTATCACCCCACTGTCCCTGAGCCCGGTGCTGTTCAACGCGCAGAACGCCGTGTATGCGACCTTCGGGGTGAACGGCACGGTGACGGTGGCCAGCCAGAGCCTGAGCGTCTCCTCCAGCCAGCAGACCTATTTCACGACCACCCTGCAGCCCCTGGGCTACACGAGCTCCGGGGCCTATTGCGTGGCCGCGACTCCTGGCAGCTATCCCGCCACGGTGCAGCTCGGCGACAGCGGCGCCGTCGTCAACTACACCTGCTACAGCGACAGCACGATGGCCGTGCCCATCGGTACCGAGAGCCTGAGCTACAAGGTCGGCCCTGGAACCTCCAGCACGAACGTCACGGTTTCACTCACCGATACCGCGACCACGAGCAGCGGGCAGACCAGTTCCAGCGAGACCGACAACTACCTGCTGAGCGCCGCAGGCGCACTCGCCCTGAGCTCGGCCAGCCTGACCATGACCGACTCCGGGGTGCTGCTGAACATGCAGCTGAGCCTGTAGCCGAGCGTGCAGCCGAACCTTCAGCCCACACCGCGGCGGGGCGCCAGCCTGGAGCCAGGCCGGCGCCCGCCGGACCGCGGACCTTGCTGCAGACCTTACTGCAAGCCCTTGTCGAACACCTTCTGGAACGTGCCCGAGGCGATTTCCAGGTGCAGCCACTGGTCGACGAAGTTCTGGAAAGGCAGATCGTCGCGCGGGATCAGATAGGCCTTCTCGCCGTAGGTGAGGGGATGGTGGGGATGCACCGCGCAAAGCTGCGGGTGCAGCTTGTGCTGCAGCGCCGTCTCGGTGCCGTCGGTGATCATCACGTCGGCCTTGCCGTCGACCAGTTGCTGGAAAATGGTGTTGTTGTCCGGGTAGACGATCACCTTCGCATGGTGGATATGGGCCTGCACGAACTTGAAGTTGGTGCCGCCCGGGTTGGTGATCACGCGCACCGAGGGCTGGTCGATCTCGGCCAGGCTCTGGTACTTGGCCACGTCGCCGCAGCGCACGATGGGGGTCTTGCCGTCGACCAGGTAGTGGATGCTGAAGGCCGCGGTCTTCATGCGGGCCAGGGTCACCGAGATGCCCCCCATGGCGATGTCGCATTTGCCTGCGTCGAAATCCTTCATCAGGGTCGGCCAGGTGGTCTTGACGAACTGCGCCTTCACCCCCAGCGCCTGGGCCAGGCTGTCCGCCTGATCGATGTCGATGCCCACGTAGCTGCCATCGGGCTGCAGGTAGGTGAAAGGCCGGTAATCCCCGGTGGTGCAGACCCGCAGCACGCCCGACTGGATCACCCGGTCCAGCGTCGAGCCCGGCTGCTGGGCCTGGGCCGGCGCCCAGGCCATGCTGGTCGCGGCGGCGGCGCACAGGGCCGCGCGGCACAAGCCGGCGCGAAGGCGGTTCCATTTTGCGTTCATTTCGTCTCCCCTTGGTTGGTGTGATCGCGCCGGCGAATCGCGGCCGGCGCCGATGAAACTATACGTAGGATGCCTGCGTCGCGCATGCCGGCGCCAGGCGCTGCCGAGCCTGTCGCACGACGACGGCCGGCCCTATTGGTGGATCCACGAATCAGCGCATCAGAATTCCTGCATAACATCCAGGGCTCGTCCCGAAATTCCTCCACCATGCTGAAGAAGATCCGGCCCGACCAAGTCCGGCAGGGTATGTACGTCGCGAAAATCGAGGGGCCGTGGCTGCAGCACGGCTTCTGGCGCGGCGCATTCCCGGTGCGCGACGAGGATCAGCTGCGCGCGCTGAACGAGCCCGGTGTGGAGGCGCTGTGGATCGACACCGCGCGTGGCGAGGACCTGGAGCCGCCAGCTGCGGGCGCCGCCGACCCCGCGGCCTCCGCGCCCCCGCCGGAAGCCCGCATCCAGCTGATCGACGACATTTCCGTCGACGCCGCCCCGGCCCCGAGCGCGCTCGCCGCCGCGCCGGAGCCGCCGCCCGCGGCGGCTCCGGCGCCCAGGCTCGCCCTGCGCGAGGAGCTGTCCCGCGCGCGGCGGGTGTTCCTGCGCTCCAAGCCCATGCTGGAGAACATGTTCGCCCAGGCGCGACTCGGCCGCTCCGTGGACACCGCGGGGGCCCATGAGTTGCTGGAGGAAATCTCCGAATCCCTGCGCGACAACCCCTGGGCCCTGCTCAGCGTGGTGCGCATCAAGCGCGCCGACGACTACACCTACCTGCACTCGGCCGCGGTGGCCGCGCTGATGGTGGCCCTGGCCCGGCAGCTTGGGCTGGACCGTGAGCAGACCCGGATCGCGGGCCTGGCGGGCATGCTCCACGACATCGGCAAGGCGGCGATTCCCCACGAGGTGCTGAACAAGCCGGAGGCCCTGACCGAAGCCGAGTTCGCGATCATCAAGACCCATCCCCGTCGCGGCCACGACCTGCTGCGCAGCGCGGGCGACGTGGATGCCACGGCCGTGGAGGTGTGCCTGCACCATCACGAGCGCCTGGACGGCACCGGCTACCCGGACGGACTCGCGGGCGACCAGATCAGCCGCATCTGCCGCATGGCCACGATCTGCGACATCTACGACGCCACCACCTCGAACCGCCCCTACAAGGCGGGCTGGGACCCGGCGGAATCCCTGCAGCGCATGGCGCGATGGGCGCCGGCGCACATCGACCAGGAAATCTTCCACCACTTCGTCAAGGCCATCGGAATCTACCCCGTGGGAAGTTTCGTGCGTCTCGACTCAGGCCTGCTGGGCGTGGTGGTCGACCAGACCCCTGGCGAACTCCTGCGCCCCAAGGTGCGCGCCGTCTACTGCACCCGCAAACGGGATTTCCTGCCCCCCACGCTCCTGGACCTGGGCGGCCCGGCGCGCGACCAGCGCATCACCGGCCTGGAGCGCGCCGAGCGCTGGGGCATCGCGGACCCCTCGCTGTACCTGCGCGAAGCCTGAGCCACCGGGCGCTGGACGGGTTCCTAAGTCGCGGCTAAGTCCGCGCGCCTAGGCTGTGACAAACCGGAATGATTCCGGATTGCGTGCCGGTCGCGACCGGCCTCCGAGCCATGCCCCAAGTCCCAAACTCTCCTGCGGCCCAGGCGCCGCGCGCGAGCGCGTTGCCCACGCTGGCCGCCTTCGTGCCCCAGGTACGCCGACAGCGCGGCCGGGCGCGCCGCCTGAGCCAGGTCGTCAGCCTCGCCAGCCTGCTGCTGGTGCTGGGCGGCTGCGCGAGCTACCAGGCCCGACCGCTGGCCGAGCGCGCCGATTCGGTGCGCGCGCTGCGCTCGCTGAGTGTGGACACGGGGAGCATCCCGCTGCCGCGCCTGGCCGCCCAGCCCATCGATCTGGCCCGGCCCCTGCCCATGGCCGCGGTGGCCGCGCTGGCGGTGCTGGACAACCCACAACTGCGCCTTGCGCGCGACCGCCTGGGCGTGGCGCAGGCGCAGGCCTTCGCGGCCGGCCTGCTGCCCGACCCCCGGTTCTCCACCTCGCGCGAGTTCCCGCGTCACAGCCCGGGCGCGAGCACCACGGCCTACAGCTACGGGCTGGACTTCGACCTCGGCCGCCTGCTCACCCGCCCGGCCGCCGTGGCGGCGGCACGCCAGCATGTGCGCAGCGTGAACCTGGATCTGCTGTGGCAGGAATGGCAGACCGCCTCGCAGGCCCAGCTGATCTACGTGCGGCTGGCCGCTCTGCACGCACGCCGCGGGCTGCTGTTGCGCGAACAGGCCCTGGTGCGCCGAGGCCTGCGCCGCAGCAGGGCCGCGGTGGACCAGGGCAATCTGCCGCGCGCCGACGCCGATGCGCAATTGCTGCGCCTGCAGTCCCTGCGCCAGCGCCTGGCGGCCGACGACCGCAACCGGGTGGACCTGCAGTCCCGCCTGCACGCCCTGCTCGGCCTGGCGCCGGGGGTGCCGCTGCACCTGGCCGGCCTGCCCGACATCGGGCCCGAGGCTCCGGCGCAGGCTCGCGCCGCGCTGGCCCGCGTGGCCGACATCCGCCCCGACCTGCTCGCGCTGCGCGCCGGCTACGCCAGCCAGGAGCAAAGCCTGCGCGAAGCGGTGCTGCAGCAGTTCCCCTCGATCAGCGTGGGGCTCAGCCGCGCGCGCGACACCAGCGACGTGAACACCATCGGTTTCGGTCTCAGTTTCCGCCTGCCCCTGTTCAACGGCTCGCGCGGGCGCATCGCGGTGGCTCGCGCCACCCGCCGCGAGCTGCGCGACGCCTACCAGCTGCGCCTGGACCAGACCCAGGCGCAGGTGGAGCAGACCCTCGCCCGGCTGGCGCTGCTGCGGCGCCAGCAGGCCGCGCTGCGTGCCGACCTGCCCGCGCTGCGCGCGGCGGCCACCGCGGCGCGCCGGGCCCTGGCCGACGGCAGCTACACGCTGCCGCAGGCCCAATCCCAGCGACTGGCCCTGCTCGACCAGCGCCTGGCCCTGCTGGACCTGCGGGAACAGCAGGCCGAGCAGAGCGTGGCCCTGGACCTGCTCACCGGCGCCGGGCTGTACCGCGGCGCCGACACCGCCTCCTCCGTTTCCAAGCCTTCCGCATCATGAGCCTGCCCATCTTCGCGGCCGCGCCCACCCCGCTACTGCGCGCCCTGCCGCCCCGCACGACGCGGTCCGCCCTGAACCTGGCCGCCGCGCTGGCGCTCGGTGCCCTCGGCGCCCTTTGCACCCTCGCGTCCGCGCGCGCCGACGTGGCCCCCAGCGCCCTCGTGCGCACCGCCCCGCTGCAGCGCGGGGTGCTCACGCGCAGCGTGGCGGCGGTGGGGACCGTGCGCACGGCCAGCGGCGGCACCCTGAGCGTGGATTTCGCGCGCGCGGTGCGCGTGCGCCAGGTCCTGGTACGCCCCGGCCAGGCCGTGCGTCGCGGCCAGGTCCTGCTCGAGGTGGACAACACCCCGGCCGGCCATGCCGTCTACGCGCAGGCCCGCGAGGCCCTGCGCTTCGCCCAGTCCGAGCTGGACCGGCTGCTGCAATTGCAACGCCAGCAGCTGGCCACGCAATCGCAGGTGGATGCCGCGCGCAGGAGCCTGGCCGATGCGCGCGCCACGCTGGCCGCCCAGCAGGCCCAGGGGCTGGACCAGGCGCGCCAGATCGTGCGCGCGCCCTTCGACGGACTGGTGCAATCCCTGCAGGCCACCCCGGGCATGCAACTGGCCGCGGGAGCCGTGGCCCTCAGCCTGGCACCGCGTGCCGGGCTGCAGGCCGTGGTGGGCGTGGATCCGCGGCAGGCCTCCGAGCTGGCTCCCGGCACCGTCGCGCGACTGGCTTCGGTGTTCGACCCCGCGCGCAGCGTGCAGGCCACCGTGCTCGACGTGGCCGGACGCGTCGACCCGGCCAGCGGCCGGGTCGAGCTGCGCCTGGCGCTGGGCGCCACGCCGCGCTGGCTGCTGCCCGGCCTGGCCGTGCAGGCCACCCTGCCGCTGCATGCCTGGAAGGGCTGGCTGGTGCCTCGCCAGGCCGTGCTTCGCGATGCCGACGGTCAGGCCTATGTGTTCCAGGACGACCATGGCCATGCCCGGCGCGTGAGCGTGCGCGTGCGCGGCGACGAGGGCGAACGCAGCGCCATCACCGGCGCGCTGCGGGCCTCCCTTCCCCTGGTGGTGCTGGGCAATTACGAGCTGAGCAACGGCATGGCCCTGCGCACCTCCGGCGACGGCGCCAAGGGTCAGGCCCGATGAACGCCTCGCTGTGGCTGCAAAGGCACCGGCGCTCGGTGCTGTTCCTGGTGCTGCTGCTGGCGGCCGGCGGCATCCTGGCCGCCTTCAAGCTGCCCGTGGGGTTGTTTCCGAACGTGAGCTTCCCGCGGGTCGTGGTCTCGGTGGATGCCGGCGTGCGCCCGACCCGCCAGATGGTGCTGCAGGTCACCCAGCCGCTGGAGGAGGCCATCCGCCGCGTGCCCGGGGTGGTCACGGTGCGCTCGGAGACCAGCCGCGGCTCCTCGGACATCTACGTCACCTTCCACTGGGGCAGCAACATGGGCCTGGCCGCGGTCCAGGTCAACGAAGCCGCCAACCAGGTGCTGCCCATGCTGCCGCCCGGGACCACCATCCGCAGCAAGCGCATGGATCCCACGGTGGACCCGATCATCGCCTACAGCCTCACCTCCAACACCCTGAGCCCGGTGCAGCTGTACGACCTGGCGCAGCTCGACCTTCGCCCCCTGCTGTCGGGGGTGGAAGGCGTCGGGCGCGTGCAGGTGCAGGGGGGCCAGCAGGAGGAATACCACGTGATCGTGGATCCGGCCCGGCTGCAGGCCCTGAACCTCAGTCTGGGAGAGGTCGAGCGCACGCTGTCGGGAGGCAACGGGGTCAAGGCCCTGGGCCACCTGGAAGATCGCTACAAGCTGCTGCTGGCCCTGGCCGATTCACGCCTGCACGACGCGCGGCAGATCGGCGACCTGGTGCTGCGCGCCACCCCCGCCGGCGTGGTGCGCCTGCGCGACGTGGCCACGGTGGTGCGCGGCACCCTGCCGCAGTGGACCACCGTCACCGCCGACGGCAAGCCCGCGGTGCTGCTCAACATCTACCAGCAGCCCGGCGGCAACAGTGTGAAGATCGCCCGCGACGTGCGTCAGCTGCTGGCCTCCACCCAGCTTCCCGCGGGGGTGCATCTGGCGAACTGGTACGACCAGAGCCGGCTGGTCATCGACTCGGCCCTGAGCGTGCGCGACGCCATTCTCATCGGCGTGGTGCTGGCCGGGCTGGTGCTGCTGCTGTTCCTGCGCAGCCTGAAGATCACGCTCATCGCCATGGTCACGGTTCCCGCCGTGCTGGCGGCCACCGTGGTGCTGCTGTATGCGCTGGGCATGAGTTTCAACATCATGACCCTCGGAGGCATGGCGGCCGCGGTGGGCCTGGTCATCGACGACGCCATCGTGATGAGCGAGCACATCGTGCGCCGCCTCGGCGAAGGCGAGGCCGGCGCCCCGGGCAGGCCCGTTCGCCACGGCGGGGTGATGCGCGCGGCGATGGAATATTTCCAGCCCCTGGCCGGATCCAGCGCCTCCACGGTGGTGATCTTCATTCCCCTGGCCTTTCTCTCGGGCATCACCGGGGCCTTTTTCAAGGCGCTGGCCCTGACCATGGCGGCCTCGCTGGTGATCTCCTTTTTCGTGTCCTGGCTGGCGGTCCCCCTGCTGGCCGACCGCCTGCTCAGCGCCAGGGACATCGAGCGCGAGCGCAGCCGCGAACACGGCCGCGTGCTCGGCGCCTTCCAGCGCGTGTACGCGCGCCTGCTCCGGGCCCTGCTGCGCCGGCCCTGGATGGCCCTGCTCGGCGTGGTGCCGCTGCTGGTAGTGGGTGGCGCGGCCTATTTGTCCGTGGGCAGCGGCTTCCTGCCGCGCATGGACGAAGGCGGCTTCGTGCTGGACTACCTCACGCCGCCCGGCACCTCGCTGGCCGAGACCGATCGCCTGCTGGCCCAGATCGAGCACATCCTGCGCACCACGCCGCAGGTGCAGACCTTCTCGCGCCGCACCGGGCTGCAACTGGGGGGCGGCATCACCCACGCCAACGAGGGCGACTTTTTCGTGCGTCTGAAGCCCTTGCCCCGCGAGCCCATCTGGCAGGTGGAGAAGCAGGTGCGCGCACGCATCCATGCCGAGGTTCCGGGCATCGACATCGACACCGCGCAGCTCATGCAGGACCTGATCGGAGACCTCACGGCGGTGCCCCAGCCGGTGGAGATCAAGATCTTCGACGACAATCCCCGGCAGCTGGCGGTGCTGGCCCACAAGACGGCCGCGGCGATCTCCAGGGTCCAGGGCATCGTCGAGGTGCGCAGCGGCATCGTGGTCGCCGGCGACGCGCTGGACATCCACCTCGACCCCACGCGCCTGGCGCTGGAGGGCGTGGATGCGCGCCAGGTGCAGTCGCAGCTGGCGGCGCTGATCGGCGGCAGCGTGGCCACGCAGATCGAGCAGGGGCCCAAGATGGTGGGAGTACGGGTATGGGATTCGGCCAGGCTGCGGCGCACGCCGCAGGACATCGCCGCCTTGCCGCTGCGCGCGCCCGACGGGCGGATGTTCCGACTGGGCGACGTGGCCGAGGTCTCGGTGCTCACCGGGCAGCCGGAGGTCATCCGCGAGAACCTCAAGCGCATGGCGGCGGTGACCGCGCGCATCAGCGGGCGCGACCTGGGTTCCACGGTCGCCGCGGTGAAGAAGATCATCGACGCGCCGGGCTTCTACCCCACCGGGGTCTACATCCGCCTGGGCGGCCTGTACAAGCAGCAGCAGATCGCCTTCAAAGGCCTGCTGCAGGTGCTGGCGGCGGCCGTGCTGCTGGTGTTCCTGCTGCTGCTGTTCCTGTACGAGCGCATGCGCGTGGCGCTGTCCATCCTGGCCATGCCCCTGTTCGCGCTGCCCGCCGTGTTCGTGGGCCTGTGGATCGGGGGCATCGAGCTCAACATCTCGGCCATGATGGGCATGACCATGATCGTGGGCATTGTCACCGAGGTGGCCATCTTCTACTTCAGCGAGGTGCAGGAGCTGCAGCAGGCGCACCCCGACATGGAGCTGCGCGAGGCCCTGGTGCAGGCCGGGGTGAATCGCATGCGCCCGATCGCCATGACCACCATCGCGGCCATCCTGACCCTGCTTCCGCTGGCGCTGGCCATCGGCCAGGGCTCGGCCATGCAGCAGCCGCTGGCGGTGGCCATCATCGCCGGCCTCGCGGTGCAGCTGCCGCTGGTGCTGCTGCTCATGCCCACGCTGTTCGCGCTGCTGCGCGGCAGCCTGGCCAGCGAAGCCGGCCCCCCCACGCAGGAGGACGAGCACCATGCGCATCCTGCTGGTTGAAGACGATCGCATGCTCGGGGCCGCCACGCAGCAGGCCCTGCGCGACGCGGCGCACGCGGTGGACTGGGTGCTCGACGGAGACGCCGCGCTGCTGGCCATGCGCACCGCGCCCTACGAGGCCATGCTGCTGGATCTGGGGCTGCCCAGGCGCGACGGCCTGGGCGTGCTGCAGGCGGCGCGCCGCGCCGGCTACAACCTGCCGGTGATCATCGTCACCGCCCGCGACGGCGTGGACGACCGCATCCGCGGGCTCGACCTCGGGGCCGACGACTACCTGATCAAGCCCTTCGAGACCGGCGAACTGCTGGCGCGCCTGCGCGCCGTGGCGCGGCGCAAGGGGGGACAGGCGCAGGCCGTGCTGGGCAACGGCGTGGTCACGCTGGACCCCGCCACCCGCCAGGCCGCTTTCGGGGAGGTCAGCGCCCGGCTTTCGGCGCGAGAATACGCATTGCTGCACGCCTTGCTGCTGCGCCCGGGGGCGGTGCTCTCGCGCGATGACCTGGAAAACCTGATCTACGGCTGGAACGAAGAGGTGGAGAGCAACGCCGTGGAATACCTGATCCACAGCATTCGCAAGAAACTCGGCGCCGGCGCCATCAAGAACGTGCGCGGCGTGGGCTGGGTGGTCGATCGCGACGCCGGCGACGCAGGCGCCCCCGCCGACCCCGCCGGCGCGCCATGAAGCCCCTGCAGGCCCTGCGCCACTGGGCGGGGCAGTCGCTGCTGCGCCGCCTGTGGCTGTCGACCACGCTGATGGTGGCGCTGGTGGGGGCCTGCACCGGCGCGGTGTCCTACGCGCTGGGCTATGTGGAAGCCAACCGCATGCAGGACGTGCAGTTGCGCCAGGTGGCGGCGCTGGTGCACGCCGGCGGCCAGATGCCCGACGCCACGCTGCTGGCGCGCGCGGCCGAGGTGGACCAGGACGCGCGCATTGTCGTGCAGCGCCTGGGCGCCCCAGGCGGCCTGCCCCTTCCAGCAGACCTCGCGCCGGGCATGCATGTGCTGCACGCGGCCGGCCAGGAATGGCGCGTGTTCGTGCGCAGCGACCCCGGCGGGCGCATCGCCGCCGCGCAGCGCACCGACCTGCGCTCGGACGCCGCCGCCGACAGCGCGCAGCGCACCCTGTACCCGCTGCTGGCGCTGATTCCCCTGCTGGCGCTGCTGGCCACCCTGGTGTTGCGCCGCGCGCTGCGCCCCGTGCTGCGCCTGGCCGCGCAGGTGGACGCGCGCAGCGAGCTGCGCCTGGAGCCGCTTCCCATGGTGGACGTGCCGCGCGAACTGGGCCCCTTCGTCGCATCCATCAACGGCCTGCTCGAGCGCGTGCGCATGCTGCGCGAGCGCGAGCGGCGCTTCCTGGCGGACGCCGCCCACGAACTTCGCACCCCCATCGCCGCGCTGACCCTGCAGGCCGAGAACCTCGACCACGTGGAGCTGCCCCCCGAGGCGCGCCAGCGACTGCAGGGCATGCTGGGCGGGCTGGCCCGCACCCGCGCGGTGGTGGAACAGCTGCTCAGCCTGGCCCGCGCCCAGTCGGGTCCGGCCGGCCAGGCGCGTCCGGTCGAGCCCCTGGAGGTGCTGCGCCACGTGCTGGAGGACCTGCTGCCGCTGGCGCGCCAGCGCGGCATCGACATCGGCATCGAGCGCGACCCGGGCACGCCGGCGCCCGCCCCCATCCTCGCCGACCCCACGCAGCTCTACACCCTCTTGCGCAACGCGGTGGACAACGCCCTGCGCTACGCGCCCCCCGGGGGACGGGTGGACCTGAGCTGCGGCACCCGAAGCGGGGCCGACGGCGTCGCCTGGACCCACGTGGACATCGACGACGACGGCCCGGGCATCCCCGAGGACCTGCTGCCGCAGGCCTTCGAGGCCTTCAACCGCCTGCACCGCGACGGCGAGGAGGGCGGCAGCGGACTGGGACTGGCCATCATGAGCAGCATCGCCGCCAATCTCGGCGGCGTGGTGCGCCTGAGCAACCGTGCGCAGGGTGGGCTGCGGGTGCGCTACAGCCAGCGCAGCCTGCTGCCCACGGCCCTTGCGGCTTCCCATGCGCCCGGCGATGCCCCCGCCCTGGCCGCGGCCGCCACCCAACCGGGCGAGGCCCTCAGCGATCGCCGGCCTGGGCGTGACGACGCGCCGCCTGATGCAGATGGCTGATGAGGTGCTGCACCGCGGGCGCCACCGAGGATGCGTTGCGGATGATCGCGCCCACGCGCAGCGCCAGGCCGGCCTCGGCGACGGGCACGCGACACAGGAACTCGCGCGCGAACCGGTGGCTCATGGCCTGCTCGGGCATGAGCCCGACGAAGTCCCCGGTGCTCAGCAGGGACAGCAGCGTGAGCGTGGAGTTGACCACCGCACCCACCGGTGGCGGTGCCAGGCCATGCTGCTCGAACAGCGCCCGCGCGTAGCCGGTATCGCCCAGCGCATTGGTGTAGATCCAGCGCGCCTCGCGCAGCTCGGCCAGGCTGCGTGCGCGAGCCCAGGGGCTGCCACGCTCGGCCGCCACCACCATCTCGGTGTCCAGCAGGGCCTCGCTGAGGAATTCGCCGTTGGCCAGGCCCTGCGGAATGCCCCCGACCACGATGTCCAGCGCGCCGGTGCGCAGTTGCTGCAACTGGGCCACATGCATTTCCTCGTGCACGCGCAGCTTGATGCCCGGGAATTCCCGGCAGAAACTGCGCAGGGCCTCGGGGAGGAGCAGCATGATGGCCAGCGGCACGGCCCCCACGTTGAGTTCCCCCTGCATCTGCCCGCCCATCTGGTGGATGCGCTGGGTCGCGTCGATGAGTTCCTTGGACACCCTGCGCGCATGTTCATGCAGCACGCGCCCCTGGGCCGTGGGAGCCACCCCCTGGTGGGTGCGTACCAGCAGGGGCGCGCCCAGCTCCAGCTCGAGCTCGCGCAACATCTTGCTCAGCGCCGGCTGCGACAGGCCGAGCTGTCGCGCGGCACTGCGCACGCTGCCGAGCTCGACCGCCAGCACCAGGGCCTGCAATGCAGCCAGTTTCATCGCGACCACCATCCCTCCGGCGGCAAGGGCACCGGTTGCGCCGCATGGTAATGTCCTGCCGCCAGCCCCAGGCACAATCGAGACTTCACGACGCGGACAAAGGCTTGCACCATGGGTTCCCACCAGCTGACCATGACGGTGTTGATGACGCCGGGCATGGCCAACTTCTCCGGCAAGGTGCACGGCGGCGCCGTGCTCAAGCTTCTGGACGAGGTGGCCTATGCCTGTGCCGCGCAGTACTGCGGACGCTACGTGGTCACCCTGAGCGTGGACCAGGTGACCTTCCTGCAGCCCATCCAGGTGGGCGAGCTGCTCAGCTTCCTGGCCAGCGTGAACTACACCGGAAGTTCCTCGATGGAAGTGGGCATCAAGGTGGTGGCGCAGGAAATCCGCACCCAGACCCAGCGCCACGTGAACAGCTGCTTTTTCACCATGGTCGCGGTGGGCGACGACGGGCGCCCGGTGGCCGTGCCGGCGCTGCAGCCTTCCACGCCCGATGAACTGCGCCGCTTCGAGGCCGCCAAGCTGCGCAAGGAGCTGCGGCGTGAACTGGCCGCGCGTTTTCGCCAGGCCGCGCGCAAGGGCTGAGGCGCCCCGGTCCGGCCTGGGTCCGGCTTGCGCCAGGCTCAGGCCAGGTTTCAACCGGGCCTGCGGCGGACGGCCGCGAGCCGCAAGGCACCCAGCAGCAGCATGGAGAGCGCGAAGCCCGCCAGCGAAACCAGGGCCAGCCGGCCGAACAGATGGAGGTACGGCGGCAGGGTCTGCTGCGCGCTCAGCTGCGGGCCCAGCGGCACCCGCGCGACATTCGCGACCAGGCCGCCCAGGTACATGGAGATGCCGCTGACCGCGAAAAACACGCCCATCAGCAGCCCCGACAGGCGCGCGGGCACATGGCGCGCGATCACCGCCAGCCCGAGGCCGCTGAGCAGCAGCTCGCCCAGGGAAATCAAACCATAGCCGGCCACGACGAACCACGCCGGAACGCGCCCGTCGACGGCCGCCAGCCCGCTGGCCGCGAACACCCCGAAGCCGGCCGCCACCGCCACGAATCCCAGCGCGAACTTGGCTTCCAGGGGCAGGTCCCCGGGGCCCCGCGCCAGGCGGGTATACAGCCAGGCCAGACCCGGGCTCAGCACCATGATCCAGATGGGATTGAGGGCCTGGAACTGCGCCGGCAGCAGGTGCAGCGCCAGCCCGCCCGGAATGCGCAACTCGGCGTCGACGTTGCGAAGCGCGAACAGGGTCAGCGAGGTCGACATCTGCTGGTAGAACACGAAGTACAGGCCCACTTCCAGCACCAGGGCGCCGGCCGTGAGCAGGCCCGGGCGCTCGTGCGCATGGGCGCGCCCCAGGACCACACCGTAGGCCACGAACACGCCGATGCCCAGGGCCGCCACGCCCCAGTCGGCCAGCTCGACGTGGACCAGCACCATGGCCCCCATCGCCGCGGCCAGTACCCCTCCGACGAGCAGTCCGGCGGCCCGCCTGGCTCCGAGGGGCCCGGCATCCGCGGGGCTGCCCACGCCTTGCAGCGCATCGCGCATCCAGCGGTAGTTGGCCAGGCCCAGCAGCAGCCCCGCGCAACTCAGCGCGAAGGCGGCATGCCAGCCCCAGACCTCGCGCACCCAGGGGGTGGCGAGCATGGACGCCGTGGAGCCGATGTTCACCGCCATGTAGTACACGGTGAAGGCGCTGTCGATGCGGGCCGGTTCGCTTTCATAGATGCGCCGCACCAGATTGGCCGCATTGGGCTTGAACAAGCCGTTGCCCACCGCGATCAGCGCCAGCGAGGCGAACAGGAGCTCGAGCCGGCGCGACGGCAGCGCCAGCAGCCCATAGCCGACCGCCAGCACCACGGCCCCCGCCAGCATGCAGCGCCGCGTACCCAGCCAGCGATCCGCCGCCCAGCCGCCGAGTACCGGCAGCGCATACACCAGCGCGCTGAGCGCGCCCCAGCTCAGGTTGGCGCGCTCATCCGCATAGCCCAGGCCCTGCACCATGTACAGCACCATCAGCGCGGCCATGCCGTAGAAGCCGAAGCGCTCCCACAACTCGATCATGAACACCGTGGCGAAGGCACGGCGCTGCCCGGCGGGCTGCGTTTGCGACTGCGTTTGCGACTGCGGGGGCGTGGACGGGCCGAGGGTCTGCGGGTTCATGAGCATGGCGCGCCGGGCACGGGCCGCGCGTGGGTTCCATGCCGCCTTGGACCTCCTGGCGCCGCCGAAGTTCCCCGGCTTGCCTGCAAGGCCCTCAGGCCTGGTACAGCTTGATCAGCGCCTGCGTCCCGTCGCGACCCAGTCCGCGCTCGGCCATGCGCTCGTACAGGCCGCGCGCCAGCGCCAGGCCCGGAAGCTCCAGGCCCATCTGCTCGGCCTCGCCCAGGGCGATGCCCAGGTCCTTGAGAAAGTGCTCGATGAAGAACCCCGGCGCGAAATCCCCGCCGATGATGCGCGGGCCCAGCACGTTGAGCTGGAAGCCCGAGGCCGCGCCGCCGCCGATGGCCTGCAGCACGGTCGCCGGATCGAGCCCGGCGCGCCGCGCGTAGACCAGGCCCTCGGTGACGCCGACGATGGTGGAGGCGATGACGATCTGGTTGCACATCTTGGTGTGCTGCCCGTTGCCGGGTCCGCCCAGCAGCACCGTGTTGGTGCCCATGAGCGACAGCACCGGCAGCGCGCGGTCGAAATCCGCCTGCTCGCCGCCGACCATGATGGACAGCCGGGCCTCGCGCGCGCCCACGTCGCCCCCGGAGACCGGCGCGTCCAGCGCGCCGCAGCCGCGCGCGCGGGCGGCCAGCGCGATGCGCTGCGCCAGCGAGGGGCTGGAGGTGGTCATGTCGACCAGCAGGGTGCCCGGCGCCGCGCGCTCGACAATGCCTGCCGGGCCCAGGTAGACCTGTTCCACGTCGGCCGGATAGCCCACCATGGTGATCACCATCTCCGATCCGTCCGCCACCTCGCCGGGGCTGTCGCACCAGCGGGCCCCGCGGGCCACCAGATCGTCGGCCTTGTCGCGCGAGCGGTTGTACACGCGCAGCTCGTGGCCGGCGGCCAGCAGGTGGCCGGCCATGCTGCGCCCCATGATGCCCAGGCCGATGAAGCCGATGCGCAGGGGCTGTACCTTGGTGTTCGTGTTCATTCGCGGATCTCCCTCTGACTCAGCGCGCTTCGCCCAGATGGCGCGCGTGATGCTCGAAATGTTCGCCCAGGAAACTGGCGACGAAGTAGTAGCTGTGGTCGTAGCCCTCGCGCAGGCGCAGCTGCAGCGGGTGCGCGGCGGCCTCGCAGGCCTGGCGCAGCAGCTGCGGGCGCAGTTGCTCGTGCAGGAAGGGGTCGTCGGCGCCCTGGTCCACCAGCAGGGGCAGGCGCTCGCGGGCGCCGCCCAGCAGCGCGACGGCATCCCAGGCCTGCCAGTCGCGCGCATCCGCGCCGAGGTAGGCGCCGAAGGCCTTGCGCCCCCAGGGCACCTGCGAAGGCGCCACGATGGGAGCGAAGGCCGAGACGCTGCGGTAGCGTCCGGGATGGCGCAGCGCCGTCACCAGGGCTCCGTGCCCGCCCATCGAGTGCCCGCTGATTCCCCGCGCGTCGCTGGCCGGGAAATGCGCTTGCACCCAGGCCGGCAGCTCCTCGGCCACGTAGCTGTGCATGCGGTAGTGCGCCGACCAGGGCGCCTGGGTGGCATCGACATAGAAGCCTGCCCCCTGCCCCAGGTCGTGGCCCGGGTCGTCGGCCACGCCCAGGCTGCCGCCGGGGTCGCGCGGGCTGGTGTCCGGCGCCACCACGATCAGCCCGTGGCGCGCCGCGTGCTGCTGCGCTCCCGCCTTGGTGATGAAATTCTGCTCGGTGCACGTCAGGCCCGACAGCCAGTACAGCACGCCGCAGCGCCGACCCTGCAGCGCCGCCGGCGGCAGATACACGCCGACGTTCATGTCGCAGCCCAGGCTGGACGCCGCGTGGCGCCAGACTTCCTGCCTGCCGCCGAAGCAGGCGTGATGTTCGATGCGTTCCACCGGATTCCCGCGGCTCAGAAGTGGATCACGCTGCGGATGGACTTGCCTTCGTGCATCAGGTCGAAGGCCTCGTTGATGCGCTCCAGCCCCATGGTGTGGGTGACGAAGGGAGCCAGCTTGATGGTGCCGCGCATCGCGTCCTCGACCATGCCGGGCAGCTGGCTGCGACCCTTCACGCCGCCGAAGGCCGTGCCCTTCCAGGTGCGACCGGTCACCAGCTGGAAGGGTCGGGTGGAGATCTCCTGGCCCGCCCCGGCGACTCCGATGATGATCGACTGGCCCCAGCCGCGATGCGCGCATTCCAGGGCCGCGCGCATGACCTGCACATTGCCGATGCATTCGAAGGAATGGTCCACGCCCCAGCCGGTCATGTCGACCACGACCTGCTGGATGGGCTTGTCGTGGTCCTTGGGGTTGACGCAGTCGGTGGCGCCGAACAGGCGCGCCAGCTCGAACTTGTCCGGGTTGGTGTCGATGGCGATGATGCGCCCGGCCCTGGCCAGCTGCGCGCCGTGCACCACGGCCAACCCGATGCCGCCCAGGCCGAACACGGCCACCGAGTCCCCGGGCTGCACCTTGGCGGTGTTGGACACCGCGCCCAGGCCGGTGGTCACGCCGCAACCCAGCAGGCAGGTCTGCTCGGGGTCGGCGCGCGCGTCGACCTTGGCCAGCGACACCTCGGCCACCACCGTGTACTCGCTGAAGGTGGAGCAGCCCATGTAGTGGTGCACGGGCTGTCCCTGCCAGGAAAAGCGCGTGGTGCCGTCGGGCATCAGCCCCTTGCCCTGGGTGGCGCGCACGGCCACGCACAGATTGGTCTTGCCCGACTTGCAGAACAGGCATTCGCCGCATTCGGCGGTGTACAGCGGGATCACCCGATCCCCCGGGCGCACGCTGCTCACGCCCTCGCCCACCTCCACCACCACGCCCGAACCCTCGTGGCCGAGCACGGCCGGGAACACCCCCTCGGGGTCGCTGCCCGACAGCGTGAAGGCGTCGGTGTGGCACACGCCCGTGTGGGTGATGCGCACCAGCACCTCGCCCTTGCGCGGCGGAGCCACGTCGATCTCGACGATTTCGAGGGGCTTGCCGGGGGCGAAGGCGACGGCTGCGCGGGATTTCATGGCCGGGGGTTCCTGGATGGGCGGATCGGACGCCCCCGATCCGGCGAGGGGGGACAGGGAAGTTTAGCCGCCCTGGCCCGCTTCGCGCCCGGACGAGGCGACTCAGGCCGCGCCGGCTTCCCGCCGCATGGGCCGCAACGCCCGGCGCGATCCCTCGAGCAGGCGCTCCAGGCGCTCCAGGCGGTGCCGGTGGGTGGTGGTGATGGCGTAGAAGTGCTCCTGCAACTGCTCCGAGCGCCCCACCTTCACCAGGATCCCGCTGCGAATCTCGTCCTGCACCACCACCTCGGGCAGCACCGTCAACCAGCCGCTGTCACGGGCGATCAGGCGCAGCATGGGCATGTCGTCGACCTCGGCGCGAAACCGGGGCCGCACGTCGGCCGCGATGCACAGCGCGTCGAACTGCCCGCGCAGCGCATGCCGTGGGCCGGGCACCGCCAGGTCGCGTCCATGCAGGTCCTCCGGCACGCGCAGGCGCCGGCGACTCCAGGCCGCTGCCGGGCCGACCAGGGAAATCGCCTGGCTGCCGAGAAAGCGGCAATGGAAGGGGCGCTCGGTGTCGGCGGATACCGCCTCGTTGGACAGGACCACGTCCAGGCGATGCTGCAGCAGGCGCTCCAGCAGGTCCTCCAGCGTGCCCGACTCCAGGGTCAGGGCCACCGTGGGGTCGCCGAGCAGGGGCCGGATCCAGTTCTCCTGGTAGTTGCGCGACAGCGTGGCCACGCTGCCCACGCGCAGGCGCAGCATGCCTTCGGCGCGCCCCTCCAGCCGGCCCAGCATCTCCTGGCCCAGGCCGAAGATGTTCTCCGCGTAGGACAGCACCAGCTGGCCGGCCTCGGTCAACACCAGGCGACGTCCCTCGCGCTCGAACAGCGCCTCGCCCAGGCGGTCCTCGAGCTGGCGGATCTGCGTGGACAGGGCCGACTGCGCCACGTGCAGCTCCTGCGCGGCGCGCGTGAGATGCCCGATGCTGGCCACCCTCCAGAAGTACAGCAGGTGATGAAAGTTCAGACGGTCGAGATTCATGTTCGATTTTCAAGAACGTTTTGTTCCTGACAATGAATTTTACAGAACGGGCCGACTCAAGCACCATACTCATCCATGAACCCTTCCAGCCTTCAAGCCCCCCTGTTCACCCTGTTTCAGGCCGCAACCCTCGCTCCCGTGGTCCTGATGTCCGCGGCCGCGATCGCATGCACCGCGCCGCTGTGCCGGGATGCCGCCTCGGCCTGGCGACGCCTGCTCGCGCTGTCGGGCGCGGCACTTGCCGCCGCCCTGGGCGTGCTGCTTGCCTGGCTGCTGCACGCGGACGGCGGCCAGGGCTTGCCGTGGATCAAGCTCCTGCCGGGCCTGGCGCTCAGCGGCCTGGGCGCGTGGATGGCCCTGCTGGTGCAGTTCCTGGGCACGGTGATCGGCGCCTTCTCCTCGCGTTACCTGCAGGGAGAGCCCCGGCAGCGCAGCTACGCCGCGACCCTGGCGGCCGTGCTGGCGGGGGTGCAGCTGCTGCTGCTGGCCGACCACTGGCTGGTGCTCATCGGCGCCTGGGCTTTTCTCGGCTCCGCCCTGCATCGCCTGCTGTGCTTCTACCCGGAGCGTCCCTTCGCGCGCCTGGCGGCGCACAAGAAGCGCATCGCCGACCGACTGGCCGATGTGCTGCTGCTGGCCGCCGCGGCGCTGGCCTGGCATCAGGTGGGCAGCGGCTCGCTGGACCTGCTGTTGCGCCAGGCCCAGGCCGGCGCGACGACGCCGGCCCTGCGGCTCAGCGCGCTGCTGCTGGTGCTGGCCGTGATGCTGCGCACCGCGCTGCTGCCGGTGCACGGCTGGCTGATCCAGGTGATGGAGGCGCCCACCCCCGTGTCGGCCCTGCTGCACGCGGGCGTGGTGAACCTGGGAGGTTTCGTGCTCATCCGGTTCGCGCCGCTGCTGGCGCAGGCCGGCGCCGCGCGCGGCGTGCTGGTGGCCGGCGGGCTGGCCAGCGCCTGCCTGGCCGGCATGGTCAGCCTCACGCGGGTGAGCATCAAGGTCCGCCTTGCCTGGTCCACGGTGGCCCAGATGGGGTTCATGATGCTGGAATGCGGCCTGGGCCTGTACGAGCTGGCCGCGCTGCACCTGCTGGGACACTCGCTGTACAAGGCGCATGCCTTCCTGTCGGCCTCCGGCGTGGTGCGCGAGGGCAGGCTGCGCTCGATGCGCGACGCCTCGCCGAACTCGGCGGCCAGCGTGCTTGCCGCACCCTGGCTGGCCGCGGGTGTATTGCTGCTGCTGGGCCGCGCCCTCGGCGCCACGCCGTGGCCCTGGTGGTGGACCGGGGTGCTGGCCGCCGCCTGGGCCCCCCTGCTGTGGTGGCCCGCCTGGCGCGCGGACGATGCGAGGGGCGCCGCCTGGCGCGCGGCCGTCGGCCTCGCGCTGCTGGCCGCGCTGGGCACGGCCGCCACGCTGGCGCACCGACTGGCTCTGGGTGCGCAGGACCTGCCCTGGCGGGGCGCCGGCCCCCTGGCACTGCTGGGCATGGCCTGCCTGTACGTGGCTCTGGCGGCGCTGCAGATCGCCCCCAGGCGCCTGGACGCGCTGCGGCGCTGGAGTTACGCCGGCTTTTACGTCGACGAGATCTACACCCGCGTCGCGCTGCGCCTGTGGCCCGCCCGCTGGGGTGGCCCGCGGCGCCCCGGCGCGGTACCGGCCCAGCGCCCCCTGAACTGGAGCACGCAGTGAACACCCACGAGCCCATCGAGACGAGTCCGCGGATCGCGCCTGCCCAGGGCGAAGCGAGGCCGAGCACCTTGCAGGCCGGCATCGACGCCGCCTGCGCCCGCGCCTGCGCCGCCGTCGCCCCGGCCTGGCCGCTGGACCGCGCCATCGCCGTCAATCCGCACTGGCATCGCATCGAGCGCCCGGTGCGCGAGGTCGCCGCCCGCATGGCCCTGCTCGCCGGCATCCGGGTGTTCCCCGGCCGCGACCAGTTGCGCGCGGCATGGGAAAGCGGGCGCATCCGGGAACAGGACCTGCGCGCCGCGCTGGCGCGCCTGCCCCAGGCGGTGGAGGCCGGCTGGAACCCCGAGCGCTGCGTCGCCGCCCTCGGCAAGCCCCTGGCGCTGCCAGCGCTTCCACTGCTCATCGACCTGCTCGACGACCAGCCGCGGCGCCATGCCAGGCTGGCCTGGCGCGACGCCGTCACGCATCAGGTGAGCCAGACCTGCGCGGCCTATTTCGACCGGCTCCAGGCCGACTGGCAGCCCGGTCGCGGCCAGGGCCTGTACGCCTTCTGGCGCGACACCATCGGACATGACCACGGCATCGCGCTGCTCATGGGCCTGCCCGGCCTGCCGCGTGGCCTGGGTGCGCTGCCGCCCACGCGCGCCGACGCCGAGGCCTGGGCGCTGCAACGCCTGGATCTGCCCGAGGCGGTGTGGGCGGATTATCTGGAAGCCGTGCTGCTGAGCCTGCAGGGCTGGGCCTCGTGGTGCGCCTACCTGGGCTGGCAGGCGCGCCTGGAAGGCCGCGAGGACCCGCACTTGCGCGATCTGCTGGCCATCCGCCTGGCCTGGGGCGCGATCCTGCTCGAGTGCAAGGCCGACGCTCCGTCGCAGCAGGCCTTCGCCGAGGTGCAGTCCGCCTGGAGCGAGGCGCCGCGGTCGCTCGAGCGGGCCAGCCGGGAGCTGCTGCCCGATGAGGTCTGGCAACTCGCGCTGGACATCGGCTACCAGCGCGAGCTGCTGGGGCGCCTGGGCGGCTCGGCGGCTTTGTTCGCCACCCCCGCCGAGGCTGGCGAGCTCCCGCAGGCCCAGGCTGTGTTCTGCATCGACGTGCGCAGCGAGCCGCTGAGGAGGGCGCTGGAAGCCGTGTGGCCCGGCGTGAACACCCACGGCTTCGCCGGCTTCTTCGGCTTGCCGGCCGCCTACACGCCGCTGGGCACCGAGGCGCGTCGCCCCCAGCTTCCGGGGCTGCTGGCCCCCTCGGTGGAACTGAGCGAGCTGGTCGTCCCGGCCCCCGCGCAAGGCGCCGAGGCCGCGCGATCCGCCGAGGCATCGACGCTGGATCGCCGGGCCCGTGCCTCGCGCCGGCGCAGCCTGGCCGCCGCGCGTCAGCGCGACGGGGCCAGCCGCTGGCCGGCCGCGGCCTTTTCCTACGTGGAGGCCGCCGGCTACACCTACCTGGGTGCGCTGGCACGCGCCATCCTGCCTTCGACGCGCGCGCGCGACAACGATGACCTCTCGGGCCTTGGCGCGCGCTACCGTCCGGTGTGCCGCCCGAGCCTGATCGGCCTGGACCCGCAGGCCCGGGTGGATCTGGCCGCGCGGGTGCTGGGTGCCATGGGCCTGAAGCGGGATTTCGCCCCCCTGGTGCTGCTGGTCGCCCATGCCAGCCAGAGCCGCAACAACGCCCACGCCGCGGCGCTGGACTGCGGCGCCTGCTGCGGCAACAGCGGCGAGGCCAACGCGCGCGCGCTGGCGCGCCTGCTCAACGAGCCCGAGCTGCGCGAGGGCCTGCGGCAGCGGGGTATCGACATCGCGCCCCACACGGTGTTCGTGGCCGCGCTGCACAACACGACCACCGACGAGGTCGAGGGTTTCGACCTCGACCTGCTGCCCGCGCAGGCCCGCGCCGCCTGGGAGCGCATGCGCGCGGCGCTGGACCACGCCTGCGACCAGGTGCGCCGCGAACGCGCGCCCGGGCTGGGGCTGGATGCACGCCTGCCCAACCCCGAACTGCTGCGCGCCCTGCGCCGCCGCGCCAACGACGCCGCGCAGACCCGCCCCGAATGGGGCCTGGCGGGCAACGCCGCGCTCATCCTGGCGCCACGCCAGCGCTCGCGCGCGGCCGTGCTCGACGGCCGCAGTTTCCTGCATGACTACGATTGCGCGCAGGATGCCGACGGCAGCCTGCTGGAGGCGCTGATGACCGCGCCGCTGCTGGTGGCCCACTGGATCAACTGGCAATACCACGCCTCCACCTGCGAGCCCGAGCGCCTGGGCAGCGGCAACAAGCTGCTGCACAACGTGGTCGGCGGGAACATCGGCGTGTTCGAGGGCAATGGCGGGGACCTGCGCATCGGCCTGTCGCGCCAATCCCTGCACGACGGCAGGCGCTGGATCCACGAGCCCGTGCGCCTGAGCGCGGTGATCGAGGCGCCGGAGGCCTCGATCGACGGCGTGCTGGAGCGTCACGCGGTGCTGCGTCAGCTCGCGGACAACGGCTGGCTGCACCTGCTGCGCGTGGACCCGCAGCAGGGCGGGGTCTGGCAGCGTCTGGGCCGCGGCCGCTGGCTGCCCTGGGAAACGGGCCCGGCGGCCGAGCGCTCCGCGGCGTGAGCGCGGGCTCCCGCGCGGCCGCCGGGCAAGCCACGCCGGCGCCTGCCGGCGCACCCGCGCTCAGACCAGGCCGCCGTTGGCCTGCACCACCTGACCGTGGATCCACGAGGCGCGCGGCGAGGCCAGGAAAGCGACCAGCTCCGCCACCTCCTCGGGGCGTCCGATGCGCCCGAAGGGGCTGAGCGCCGCCGAACGCGCCTTGGCCTCCTCGGTCTTGCCCTCGTGGAACAGCTCCGTGTCCACCGGCCCGGGAGCCACGGCGTTGACCCGCACCCCGCGCCCGGCCAGTTCCCGCGACAAGGCGCGTACGAGAGCCTCCACCGCGGCCTTGCTGGCGCTGTAGGGCCCGAGGCCGGCCATGGACACGCGCACCAGCGAGGTGGTGAGCGCGAGGATCGAGCCCCCGTCGGCCACGTGCCGCGCCGCGGCCGAGAGGATGTTGAAGGCGCCGAACAGGTTCACCTCCATGAGCCGGCGAAAGGCCTCGGGGTCGAAGCTCGCCACCGGTCCGGGAGGCACGTTGATGCCGGCGTTGGCCAGCACGCAGCGCACCGGTGCCCCGAAATCCTGCGCGACCCGTGCGAACAGCGCGTCCACCGCCGCCGCGTCACGCACCTCCAGCGCATAGGCCTGGACGCGAGCGCCGGCTCGCAACGCCGCCGCGCCGGCGCAGGCCTGCTGCGCGGCCTGCGCGCTGGAGACGTAGGTCAGCGCGAGGTCGAAGCCCTCGCGCACGAGGGCGTCCGCGCAGGCCCGGCCGATTCCGCGGGACCCACCGAACACGATGGCGACTGGATTGTGCATATCCGGAACTCCTGAAATGTCTGGAAAACGAGGGGCCGGCGCGCAGGGGTGCCGGGCCCTGGGAAGGGGCGCGAGCCCGGGCAGGCCGGGCCGCGCGCGGGTGCATCGGTTATTCGTCGGTCTGCGGGCTGGTGATCACCAGCAGCACCAGTTCCTCGGTGCCGGTGCAGTGCAGTTCGTGCTCGACCAGGGGCGGAATGAACATCACGTCGTCGGGTCCGACGGGGGTTTCCCGGCCGTCCAGGATCACCAGGCCGCGTCCGCGCAGGATGTGATAGATCTGCTCCTGCCGTCGATGGCTGTGACGCGCCACGTAGGCGCCCGGCTCGTAGCAGGACAGGCGGTAGTCCAGGTGCTGGCTGGCCAGGGTCTCGCGCGAGACGATTTCCTTGGACAGCGCCTGGCCGAAATGGCCCGGGAACTGCTTCCAGAGCAGCGCGTCGGGGCGGCGGATCGCCGCGCGGGGCCGGCCCGGCTCCTCGTTTTGCTGGCTTGTATCCATCATGATCTCCATGGTTTCGATCGCAAAATCCCGCGAATTCAGGCGGCTCGCTGGCTGCCGTCGAGGTGTGTGGCGTCCCGGGCGGCTGGCTCGCCGTGGATGCCCAGCAGGCGCTCCTGCAGCTCGCGGTCCTGCTCCAGTTCGCGCGCGGAGCCCGCGAAGGCCACGCCCCCATTGACCAGCACGTAGGCCCGGTCGGCCAGCTCCAGGGCCTCCTCGGCGTTGTGCTCGACGATGACCACGCTGGCGAACTCGCGCAGCTTGAGCACGGCGGCCTTCACCTCGGCCACCACCACCGGCGCCAGCCCCTCGAAGGGCTCGTCCAGCAGGATGACCTTGCTGGGGGCCATCAGCGCGCGCGCGATGGCCACCATCTGGCGTTCGCCGCCCGACAGGTTCTCGGCCTTGGCCCGGGCCAGCACGCCGATCTTGGGAAACAGCGCGCAGACCTCGGCGAAGCGCGCGCCGCCCGGGCGCTGCGCCAGACGCAGGTTCTCGGCCACCGTCAGGTTGGGGAACAGGCGCCGGCCCTCGGGGACCAGCGCGATGCCCAATCGGCGGCGCAGGAAGGAAGGCTTGCGCCCGATGTCCTGTCCGTCCAGCTCGAGCTGGCCGTCGACGTGGCGCAGCATGCCCATCCAGGTCTTGAGCAGAGTGGTCTTGCCCACGCCGTTGCGACCCAGCAGCGCCACGACCTCTCCGGCGCGCAGCTCGAAGTCGATGCCGCGAATGGCCAGGCTGCCGCCGTAGCCCGCGCTGAGACCGCGGCAACGCAGCACCTCGCGCGCATCGGTAGGCACGGCCGGCCGCGCCTGGCGCGCCGGCGCCACCTGCCCGGGAACGCGGGCCCCCAGGTAGGCCTCGCGCACCGCCGGGTGCGCCGCCACCTCGGCGGGCGCGCCGTCGGCGATCACCCGGCCCATGTGCAGCACCGTGACGCGCTGGGACAAGGCCAGCACGCGGTCGATGTCGTGCTCGATCAAGAGCACGGATCGCGTGCCGGCGATGCGCCGGATGATTCCGCCCACCCGTTCCCGGTCGGCCTCGGACAGGCCGGCCAGGGGCTCGTCCAGCAGCAGCAGCGGGGCATCGCCGGCCAGGGACATGGCGATGTCCAGCAGGCGCTTCTCGCCGTGCGACAGATCCTCGCAGCGCCGCGACGCGCGTTCCACCAGGCCCACCGCCGCCAGCAGTTGCCACACCCGCGCGTGGCCCCGCGGGTCCCGGTAGGGATCGCGGATCATCGAGGCCGGGCGGCCGGCTGCCGCCTCGACGGCCAGGCGCAGGTTCTCGAACACGGTCAAGCTGTGGAACACCGAGACGATCTGGAAGGAGCGGCTCAGGCCCAGGCGCGCGCGCCGATGCGCCGGCACCCCGACCAGTTCGCGCCCCCGCAGCCGAATGCTTCCGGCGTCCGGCTCCAGCAGCCCGGTCAGCAGGTTGAACAGGGTGGTCTTGCCCGCCCCGTTGGGGCCGATCACGCTGTGCACGCCGCGGGCCGCGACGCGCAGGTCGATGGCGTTCTGGGTCACGATCGAGCCGAAGCGCTTGCTCAGACCCCGCACCTCGAGCACGGGGGCGTCCGTCGGCGATCCTGGAAGCTCCGGCGCGCCCGGTGCGAATTCCTCGATCCCGGAGGGCACCGGGGGCACCTGCTCGCGGGTCAGCGTGCGCCCGCCGCGGCCGCGCAGACGCCGAAGCAGCCCGTGGATGCCCCCGGGATTGACAAAGGCGAGCACGATGATGATCGGCGCGAAGTACAGCCACCAGTTCTCGCTCCAGGCGCTGAGCTTGTTTTCCAGGACGATGAAGGCGATGGCCCCCCACAAGGCGCCGAGGAAATGCTCCACGCCGCCCAGCGCCACCATCAGCACCGCGTCGCCGGCCTGCTGCCAGCTCAGCGGATTGGCGTAGGCCCCGCGCAGCAGCAGGGCCATGCCGCCACCCGCCACCCCGATGGCGGCCCCGGCGATGGTGAAGGCCCGCAGCTTGACCTGGAACACGTCGATGCCCAGGCAACTCGCACGCCGTTCGTTGTCGCGCACCGCCTGCATGCGGCGCCCGAAGGAGGAATGCGCGATGCTCCACAGCAGCACGCAGGCCAGCACCACCACCACGATGACCAGCGCGGCGAAACCCCCGGCGGACTCGAACGCGGGGCGGCTCGCGATCTGCAGGCCGTTCTCGCCTCCGGTGAAATCGGTCCAGCGGTAGGCGATCTCGAAGGCCAGTTGGGAACAGGCCAGGGTGAGCAGCGAGAAATACACCCCGCGCCGGCGCAGGATCACGAAACCGCTGAGCAGGGCCAGCAGCGTCGTGAACAGCACCGAGGCGGCGAACGCCGCGGCCTCGCCGCCACCGAAGTGACTCATGCCGATGGCCACGCCGTAGCTGGCCACGCCGAAGTACAGGGAGGCGCCGAAGGGCACCAGCCCCAGGTAGCCGATCAGGAAGTTCACGCCCAGGCCGTACAACGTGTAGACGGCGATCTGCGTGACCACGTCCACAGGCATGCCGGCGAAGCGCACACCGGCGGCCAGCGCCGCCAGCACGATGCCCACCAGCAGGGCCGGATGGCGCAATACGTCGCGCGGGCTCATTCGAAACGCTCCCAATGTTCGCCGAACAGGCCACGCGGACGCACCAGGGTGACGAAAAGCATCAGCACGTACATGGCCGCCCCGGCCGCCGCGGGCGCGAACTGGATGGTCAAGGCGGTCACCACGCCCACCAGCACTCCCGAGACGATGGAGCCGCGCAGGGATCCCAGCCCCCCGATGGTGATCACCACGAAGGCCGGCATGATCGCCTCGCTGCCCATCGACGGGCTGACCGACCACAGGGGCGCGGCCAGCACGCCGGCCACCGCCGCCAGGCCGCAGCCCAGGCCGAAGGCGCCGGTCTGCGCATTCTGCAGGCGGATGCCCAGGGCCTCGACCATCTCGGGGTCGCGGCTTCCGGCTCGCAGAATGCGCCCGTAGGGGGTGTAGCCCAGGAACAGCCACAGGCCGCAAAGCAGCAGCAGGGTGCAGGCCACCACCGCCAGGCGATAGGTGGTGATCAGGAAGGGACCGTAGATCCACACGCCCTGCAGGGCCTCGGGAGCGTTGAAGGGAACGCCCGCCGGCCCCCACACGCGGCGGATCAGGGCCTCGATGAACAGCGCCAGCGCGAAGGTGACGACCAGGCTGGTCAGCGGGTTGCGCTGGTAGAGGTGGCGCAGCAGCAGGCGCTCCAGCACCATGCCCGCGACCGCCACCAGCAGCGGCGCCAGCCAGATGGCCTGCACCCCCCACCAGCCCTGCAGCGCGTACGCGAGGTACGCGCCGAGGGCGAAGAAGGCCCCATGCGCGAAGTTGATCACGCCGAGCAGGCCGAAGGTGATCGACAGACCGATCGCGATCAGCACGTACACGACACCCAGGGTCAGGCCGCTGGCGGCCTGCGACAAGATGAGTCCGAGCATGGGGTCTTGAGGGCAGGGATCAGAGAGGGCCCATGTGGCAGCCGATCTGCGCCGGCGTGCCGTAGGCGGCATCGGTGGCCTGGAAGGACTTGGGCGCACGCTGCAGCACGTCGAAATAGTCATGCTGGCCGGTGATGTGCTGCTTGACCCGGAAAATGACCGCCTGGTGGATCATCTGGTGGTCCCAGGGCCGGAAGTACGCGCCGGTTCCCGCGCCGTTGCGATCCTTCCAGTGCTCCAGGGCGTTCACGATCGCCGCGGGAGCGGTGGACTTCGCCGCCTGGATGGACTGCAGCAGGGCCATGGTGCTGATCCAGCCCTGCCAGGCCTTGTCGGTGGGCGGAACCTTGTACCTGGCGATGAAGGCCTTGACGAATTCCTTCGACTGGGGCGAGTTGTTCGGATCCTTGTAGTACCAGGGATTGGCGTAGATCCCCGTGGCCGCCTGCGGGCCGACGTCCCAGAAATCGCTGTCGCTGACCGCCACCGCGGTGTAGGGGATGGAGGTCTTCATGCCCATCGCCGACCACTGCTTGAGAAAGTTCGACAGGTCGCCTCCGACCAGTCCGCCGAACACCAGGGACGGCTTCGCCTGGCGGATTTTCAGGATGTAGGAGGTGTAGTCCGCGGTGTTGAAGGGAACCTGGTCGCTGCCGATCTCCGTGGCGCCGAGCTGTTTCATCTTGGCGCGCGCGGCCTTCACGATGTCCTGGCCGAAGGCGTAGGAGGGGGTCAGGAAGTACCACTTGTCCCCCAGGGTCTTCAGGTAGGGCAGCAGCATGTCCACCTGCACCGGAACCGAGGGCTGGGTGCGGAAGGTGTAGCGATTGCAAGTCCGGCCCGTGATGGATGCCACCGCCGCATTGGTGGCGATGTAGGGAATCCTGTCGCGCGCCGCCACGGCGGCCATGCCGATGGCGTTCGAGCTGATGGTGCCGCCCATGAAGGCCACCACCTTGTACTGCTGAATCAGCTTCTGGGTGTTCTGCACCGCGTCCTGCGGCGTCTGCTCGTCCAGCCAGATCAGCTTGACCGGGCGGCCCAGCACCTTGCCCCCGGCCTGCGCCAGCGCCAGCTCGCTGCCCTCGACCAGGTTCTTCGCCAGGATGGCCGCCGGGCCCTCCTTGGCGTAGATCATGCCGATGTGGATGGTCGATGCGTCCTGCGCGTCGGCCAGGCCCGGCAGCGCCGCCGCGCCAGCCACGGCACAGGCGCAGGCCGCGCGAATCAGCCTGCCGCGGCGCGGCGGCCGCCCGGTGGTGCATCGAATGCTGCTTGCTTGGTTCATGTCGTCTCCTCTTGGTTGGTTCTTGTGAATGGGGCCCGAAGGCCCGTTCAGCCGTCCGCGGCGTGGCCGCGCGCGGATCCCGCGCCGCCTGCCGTCCCTCCCGCGGCGAGTGCCGCGTTGCGTCCGGCGCGGCGGCCGGACACGAAAGCCCAGGCCAGGTGGTGGCCATGCCCCTTGAGCAGCAGCCCGCCCTGCCCGACCGAACCAGCGGCGTACAGCCCCGGCAGCGGCCTGGCCTGCCGGTCGAGGACCCGATGCTCCGGATCCACCGCCAGGCCTCCCTCGCTGTGCACGAACACCGGCCGCACCGGTCCCAGGGCGATGAAGCCCCTGCCCTGGCCGCGCGTGCCCAGCGCGGCTTGCAGCGCCGCCGCGGACATGCCGCAGGCCGCCGCGAGCCCCGCCACCGAATCCGCCTCGAAGTGGATGCGCGGCCGGATGCGCGCGTAGTCGTCCAGGTAGGCGTAGGCGATTCCCGGCGCCGTGGAAACGGCATGCGGCGGGCCCCGGAAAAGCTTCGCGGTGGCCTGGTCCAGCACGATGAACCCGCTGCCCGCCTCGCCTTCCGCCAGGGCCGCCGCGAGCTGCGCGCCCGGCGCCGTGACGGCGTGGCCCCGCGCGTCCACCAGCAGCGCGCCGAGCTCGAACATCTCCAGGCTCGGCGCCAGCGCGGTGGCGATGAAGCGCACGATGAAGGGCCGGATCCAGGAGGCGGGCAGCGTGCGCAGCGCCCAGGCCATGCCCGCGCCCAGCAAGGGCGACGGCGGCAGCCGACGCACCCAGGAGCCCGCGCCCGGCGGCGCGAAGCGAAGCTCCGGCCCCAGCGCGAGGTCTCCATGCAGCACCACGGCTCCGAGGCCTTCGGCCATGCGCTGGCCGTCGCCGGTGGCCAGAGGGTTCACCCCCGGCACGCGCGCTGCGGCCTCGCCCATGAATCGCCGCTTGCATTCGGGGCTGTTGGTGAAGTCTCCGCTGGCCAGCACCACGCCGCGTGCCGCCCGCGCCACCCGCTCGCGCCCGTCCTGCTCGAACACCACGCCCGCGATGCGCCCATCGCGCTGCAGCAGGCGCAGGGCGCGCGCGCGCAACGCGAAGCGGGCGCCGGCGCGCCTCGCGGCGCGTTCCAGGTGGTAGGCGAAGGCACGCGAATTCGGCATCACGTTGTGCATGCGCGCGTGTCGATGGGGCGGCTCGGCGAAGGGCCCGGCAAAGCGCAGTCCCCGGGCTTCCAGCCAGGCGAAGGTCGCCGGGATCTCCTCGCACAGCACCCGCGCCAGGGCCCGGTTGTCTCGCTCCAGCAGCGGGCCGTCGAAGGCGGCCATGTCCTCCCAGTGCGCCAGGGGCTCATCCTCGATGCCGGCGGCACGCTGCAGCCGCGTGCCGGTGCAGGTCAGCGAGCCCACCGACAGGGCCGTCGAGCCGCCCGGCGCATCGCCCTTCTCGAGCACCCAGACGCTGGCGCCGGCCGCGCGCGCCTCGATGGCCGCCGCCAGTCCCGCGCCGCCGGCCCCGACGACCACGACGTCGGCCTGCAGGTCCTCCTGCGAAGCGGGCGCCCGAGGGTGGCTGGGGTCCATGGCTCGGAGCCTCGAGTGGGGTCTCAGACCGGCTCGCCGCCGGCCAGATGCCGGGCGCCGTACACGGGTTCGCGATAGGGGATCGGCGGCAACTGCCAGGTGCCGGTGGACGGCGGCCGGATGTCGCCGTCCACGAACACGTCGATCACGCAGGGGCGGCGCAAGGCCAGCGCCCGCTCGATCGCCGGGCCGAGGTCGGCCAGGCGCTGCACCGTCATGCCCTCGGCGCCGCAGGCCCGCGCCCATGCGGCGAAGTCGGGGTTGTAGCGCTCGCCGCTGGCCCCGTGGTAGAAGGCGGTGCCGATCTCGCGTCCGTCGAACAGGCCGTACTGCAGGTCGCGGATGGCCCCCCAGGCGAAGTTGTTCCAGACCACCCACACGCAGGGCAGCTGGTATTCCACCGCCGTGGCCACCACGTAGGGCGTCATGGTGAAACCCCCGTCGCCGACCACGGCCACGCAGGGGCGATCGGGCGCCGCGAGCTGGGCGCCCAGCACGCCGCAGACTCCGAAGCCCATGGAGGAGTAGCCCCAGCTGTTCAGCATGCTCTGCGCCCGGGAGGGTTTCCAGAACTGCATGAACCAGTTGTGGTGCACGCCCGAGTCCAGGCACAGCACCACATCCTCGGGAAGCAGCTTCTGCACCGTGCTGACCACGCTCATGGGGTGCAGGGGCTGGGCCGATGCCTCGCGCGTGGGCGCCACGTAGGCCTCCCACTGCGCGCTCCAGCCCGCGACCTGCTCGCGCCAGGCGGCGTAGGCCGTCGCGTCCACTCCGGCGCCTGCCCGCAGGCGCTGCACAAGCTGGCGCGCGAAACTGCGGGCATCGGCGATCAGTCCCAGGGTCGGGGGGTAGTTGCGTCCGAGTTCCTGGGGGTCGATGTCCACGTGCACGAGTTTCGTGGCCGGGAAATTCCAGGAATAGCCGGGGATCCAGCTCGACGAGGAGCGGTCGTCGAAGCGTGCCCCGACGGCCAGCACCAGGTCCGCGTGGCGCCCGGCCTCGTTGGCGGGATAGGTTCCGTTGCGCCCGATGAATCCCAGGGTCAGCGGATGCGAGGCCGGCACGCAGCCCATGCCGTTGGGCGAGGTGATCACCGGAATGCCCAGGAGCTCCTGCAGCGCGGCCAGATCCGGGCCCGCCTCCGACAGCGTGGCGCCATGCCCGATGAACATCACCGGGCGCCTGGCCTGCCGCAGCAGCTCCAGCACCTGCGCCAGGTCTTCCTCCCCCACTCCCGGGCGATGGCTGCCGTTGCGCTGACCCGCCTGGGCACGCAGCTCGGCCTGCTCCTGGAACAGGTTGTAGGGCACGTCGATGTTCACCGGCCCGGGGCGCCCGATGAGCATGGTGTCGAAGGCCTGGCGCATGGCCAGGGGCAGCATTTCCACGCGCGAGGGCTGGAAGGCGCGCTTGACCACCGGCTTGAGCACGCTGGCGAAATCGGCCTGGTTGTGGGCGTACAGCTCCTGGAAGGGAGCCCGGTTCTGCTGGGTGCTCGGCACATTGGCGGTGATCGCCAGGAAGGCCGAGGAATCGGACAGCGCAGTGACCAGGGGCATCACGATGTTGGCGCTGCCCGGCCCCGTGGACGTCAGCGTGGCCACCGGCTCGTGGCGCACCCGGAAGTAGGCGTCGGCCATGTGCCCGGCACATTGCTCGTGACGCGGCGAGATCAGGCGGATGCGGTCGCGCTGCTCGTACAGGGCATCCAGGATGCCCACGTTGCCATGCCCGCATACCCCGAACACGTAGGGCACGCCCTCGTCCACGAGGTGCTGGGTGATCAGTTGCCCGCCATTCATCATCGGCATCGAATTCCCCTTTTCAGTTGCTGGAACAGCGCATGGTCACCAGGCGCTGCTCGGTCATTTCCATCACGGCGTAGCGCGGCCCCTCGTGGCCGAAACCGCTGTCCTTGACGCCCCCGTAGGGCATCAGATCCACGCGCGAGCTGGAGGTCTCGTTGATGTGCAGCCCGCCGACGTCCAGGCGCTCCATGGCCTCGAACACATGGTCCAGGTCCTTCGTGAAGTAGCCGCTGGCCAGCCCGTAGGGCGTGGCGTTGACCAGCGCGCAGGCCTGCTCCACGCTGGCGAAGGGCACGATGGACATCACGGGCCCGAACATCTCGCGGCACCTCACTTCGGCCCGCTCGGGAACCCCGGCCAGCAGGGTCGGCGCCAGCACGGCGCGCTCGCGCCCGCCACCCGCGAGCAGCCGCGCCCCCGCGTCCAGCGCGGCCTGGATGCGCGCCTGCAGGCCGGCGGCCGCCGGCTCGCTGATCATCGGTCCGACCACCGTGCGGGGGTCGCGCGGGTCCCCGCAGGGCAGGGCCGCGACCTGCGCGGCGAGCTCGGCCGACACGGTGTCGAGCAGGCTCTCGTGCACCAGCAGCACCTGGATCGAGGTGCACACCTGACCCGCCTTGCGGTAGGCCGCGCTGAGCACCTTGGGCAGCACGCGCCGGGTCTCGATGCCGGGGTCGAGCAGGGTGAAGGCGATGCTGCCCAGTTCCATCTGCGTGCGCCGCAATCCGGTCTTGCGAAGGATGGCCTTGCCGACCTCGGTGCTGCCGGTGAAGGCATAGAAGCGCACCGCCTCCTGCTCCAGCAGCGCGTCGACCACCTCCGCGCCTCCGTGGAGCACGGCGATGTGGCCGGCTGGAAGCCCCGCGTCCAGCAGGGCCTGGGCCATCAGGTTCGCGGGAGTGGGCACATGGGGCGAAGGCTTGAGCACCACCGTGTTGCCGGCCGCCAGCGCGGGCGCCACCTTGTGCGCCACGGTGTTCAGCGGCGAGTTGAAGGGGGTGATGGCGCACACCACGCCCAGGGGAACGCGTCGCGTGAAACCGATGCGCCCTTCCTGGCCCTGCGCGCTCGCCATGGGAATCACCTCCCCGGTGATGCGCAGGCCCTCCTGCGCCGCCAGCTCGAAGGTCTGCAGGCAGCGCCGCAGCTCGCCCCGCGCGTCGGCCTCGGGAAAGCCGGCCTCGCGCTGCATCGCCTCGATGAGCTCGGCCCCACGCTGCTCCAGCAGCGCGGCCGCGCGCTCGAGCACCCGGGCTCGCTCGCTCGGGCTCAGGCGATGGGAGCGAAACGAGTCCTGCGCGGCCCGCACCGCCTCGGCGGCCTGCGCGGCCGAGGCGCAGTGCAGTTGCGCGCAGACCTCCAGCGTGTACTTGTCGGTGACGGGGAGGCTGCGTTCGCCGTCGAGCCATCGTCCATCGATGAGGTTGTGGATCGCGTTCATGGTCATGGGGTGGTTTCGGTACCGCCGGTGCGCGCGGGCGGTTCAGTCCCCGCCCAGGGCCGGGCCCGGGCTGCGTCGGCGCTCGAGCGCGTCGTGGAACAGGGACAGCACGCGATATCCGGCGTGCACGAACTTGCCATAGGGCAGGCTCAGGAACAGGGCCGCCACGATCCCCAGGTGCAGGCACAGCAGGGGCGCCATCGCCTGCGTCGAACGCGCGGCCAGCAACACCAGGCCGCTGGCGCTGGTGGCCAGCAGCAGCGCCAGGAAACTCAGGTCCATGGCGCGCTGCGCGGGGTCGCCCTGCTGGGGATTGCGCGACAGGCGCAAGCGCAGCAGTCCGCCCGCGCCGACGAGTTGCATCAGGCCACCGGTGAAGCCCAGGCCGACCGGAAGGCTGTCCCACGCGTAGGGCGCCGCGCGGCCCAGGCCGTAGGCCTCGAAGGTGGCCACGCAGGTGGCCGCGAAACACAGTCCGAAGCCGTAGGCCAGCAAGTGGTGCATCCGGCGCCGCGCACCGGAGGGCTCGTCATCGGCGTTGTGGCAGCCGGCGCCGCCGCCGTCCAGGTAGCGCAGGCTCAGCGCATCGGCCGCGGCGCGTGCCGCGGCCGGCGCCGCCTGCCCGGCCGGCACCCGCCCACCGATGAAACGCCAGTAGCCACGCAGGCCCATGCCCAGGCTGAGCAGGATCCACAAGGCCAGGCCGCCGAACAAGGCGGCCAGCGCATCATGCGGCACCACGGCGTAGAAGTCGGCGCTGCCCGCCGCCGGCTGGCCGCCGCGCAGGGCACCCAGCAGGAGAAAGGCGCCCAGGCCCAGCGCCAGCGCGGCGAAGCTCCACGGTGCCTGCCTGCGCAGCAGGCCCGCGAAGGCGGCGGGCCAGGCAAAGCGCTCGTAGGTCTGGCCGCGCAGTCGCGCGAGGGATCGTGGGATGTTGACCTCGAAAGGGTGCGGGCTGGCGTACTGGCAGGCGTACAGGCAGGCGCCGCAGTTGTGGCACAGGTTGGCCAGTTGGTGCAGGTCGCCGGGGCTGAAGTCCAGCCGACGCTCGATGGCCGGGAACACGGCGCAAAAGCCCTCGCAATAGCGGCAGGCATTGCAGATGTCGACCACGCGCCGTGCCTCCTGCTGCGGGTCGTCGAGGGGAAGCTGAAGGCTCACGGCCTCCAGGTCGATGCGGATCGGTGGCTTCATGGTTCAGGCTTGTTCACTCGCCGCGTCGCGCCGGGCCAGGGCCCCTTGCGCGGCGGCGCTGCCGGCGATGCGGCCGAACACGGTGCCGATGGTCATGCCGATCCCCGCCAGGTAGCCCTTGCCGAGGATGTTGCCGGCCATCATCTCCCCGGCGCAGTACACATTGCCGGGTGGCGCGTGCTCGAACTGCACCTGCGCGCTGGCGTTGACCTTCACGCCCAGGTAGGTGAAGGTGATCCCCGGGCACAGCGGATAGGCGTGATAGGGAGGCGTGTCCAGCGCGACGGCCCAGTGCGATTTCGGGGGCTCGAGTCCCTCGGTGCGACAGTCGTCCAGCACGGTATGGTCGAAATGCCCCGGACGCACGCTGGCGTTGAAGCCGTCGACGGTGGCCTGCAGGGCCTGCGGATCGAGGCCCAGCAGGCGCGCCAGTTCCCGCACGCTGGGCGCGCTGATCGGCGGGAACACGGGAGGAATGAAGCGCCCGACGGCCTTGGAGTCGATGATCGAATAGGCGATCTGCTCCGGCTCGCGCGCGACCAGGCGCCCCCAGATGGCATAGCGCTTGGGCCAGAAATCCTCGCCCTCGTCGTAGAAGCGCCGCGCCAGCTTGTTCACGACCAGGCCCAGCGACACGGCGTCGACGCGCGTGACGATGCCGCCGTCATAGCGAGGTGCCCGGGCATCGATGGCCACCGCGTGGCATTGGCTGGGGTCGCCCATGGCCACCGCGCCGGCGTCGAGGATCTGGCGCAACACGGAGCCCTGGTTGTACGCGCTGCCGCGGATGCGGAAATTGCGCGCCGCCTCGCCCCAGGCCTGCTCCAGCCATTTCAGGTTGGACTCGAAGCCTCCCGCCGCCAGCACCACGCTGCGCGCGGGCAGGCGTTCGAGACGGCCGTCCACCTCCACGTCGGCGGCGAGGAAGCGCCCACGCTCGATGTCCAGCGAATCCACCCGCGCCGCATAGCGGATGCGCACGCCGAGTTCGCGCGCGCGGCGGTAATAGGTGTTCAGCAAGGCCTTGCCGCCTCCCAGGAAAAAGGCATTGGTGCGCGACAGCTGCAGGGTTCCGGTCAGCGAGGCCTGGAAACGCACGCCCTGGCGGAGCATCCACGGCAGCGCCTCGGCGGAGCCGCGGATGGCCATGCGCGCGAGCGCCTCGTCGGTCTGCCCGCCGGTCACGCGCAGCAGGTCCTCCCAGTACTCGTCCTCGCCATAGGCCTCGGTCAGGGTCTGCGTGGGCTCGTCGTGCATGCAACGCAGGTTGCGGGTATGCGCGCTGTTGCCGCCGCGCAGTTCCTGGGGAGCGGCTTCGAGCAGCAGCACCGAGGCGCCCTGCTCGCGCGCGCTGATCGCGGCGCACAGCGCCGCGTTGCCGCCGCCGATGACCAGCACGTCGGGCATGGCCTGCGAGGAATGCGAGGCCGTGCGCGGCGCGAACGCGGGGGCCTGGCGTGATGGAGTGACTTGCATGGTGGGGCGCAGCGTACGAACCACGGATCCATTCGCGCAAATACTTTCGACCGATACTGGTTATAGGAGCCCCCTATTGCTAAGCTGCGCCGCGCGGCTGCGAATCCACCAGGCCGCGAGGACTCGTGATGGACATGCGTCAGTTGCGGTATTTCGTGCAGATCGTCGAGAGCGGAAGCCTGGCCAAGGCCTCGCAAGTGCTGTTCGTCTCCCAGCCCAGCCTCAGCCAGCAGCTGGCCAAGCTCGAGGACGAGATCGGACGCAAGCTGCTCAATCGCAGCTCGCGCGGCGTGTGGCCGACCTCGCATGGAGACGCGCTGTACAAGCACGCCATCTTCCTGCTGCGCCAGTTCAACCAGACCAAGGCGATCGCGCGCCAGGAGGTCTCGCAGATCAACGGCCAGGTCTGCCTGGGGCTCGCACCCACCACCCTGGGCGCCCTGGGCCTGCGCCTGCTGGAGCGCGTGCGCAGCCGCTATCCGGGCATCCTGCTCAACGTCATCGAGGGCATGAGTGGACACCTGGAGCAGCTGGCCCGCGCCGGGCAGTTCGACATCGCCGTGCTGTTCCGGCAGCTCCCCGCCATCGAGCTGGTGGCCGAGCCGCTGCTCGACGAGAAGCTGTACGTGATCGCGCCGGCGGGCTGCTGTTCGCGCATCGCCCCGGAGGTGCAGGCGCTGAGCCTGCGCGAGGTGGCCGATCTGCCCCTCATCCTGCCGACGGCGGCCCACGGTCTGCGGCGCCGCCTGGCGATGGAGTTCGAGCACTGTGGCGTGCCGCTGCAGCCGGTGGCGGAGATCGATTCCCTGTCGCTGCTCATGAACTGCGTCGAACGCGACATCGGCCTGAGCATCCAGCCCGTGTCGGCCCTGTTCGCGCGCCCCGCGGCAAGCCACGGCTGGCGCTGCCTGGACATCTCCGACCACCCGATCGTGCGCGTGAACTACCTGTACTCGCAGCCCCCGGAAAAACTCTCCCCGGCGGCCCACGCCGTGCGCGAGCAACTGCGCGATCTCGTGCGCGGCCTGGTCGCCGACGGCACCTGGAGCGGTGTCGTGCTGCATGACGGGGGCGAGGCGCCGCAGGCTTGCATGCCTCCCCGCTGATGCGCGCGCGGGACGCGCCGCGGCATGCATCGCCAGCCCCGGGACGGGACACTAGACTGCGCCCACCTGGTCCCGGGAGCCCCGCCATGAACGCCGCGCGCATGCCGTCGATGTACCTGCCCCACGGAGGGGGCCCTTCGTTTTTCATGAGCGGCCCGCGCAAGGCGCGCTACCAGGCCACGGAGGACTTCCTGCGCGGGCTGCACGCGCTGCTGCCGGCGCGTCCCCAGGCCATCCTGCTGGTGAGCGCGCATTGGGAGAGCGAGGTGCCCGCCTTCACCGGGGGAGAACGCCCCGGCCTGATCTACGACTACAGCGGCTTTCCCCCCGAGACCTACCAGCTGCGCTACGACGCCCCGGGCTCCCCCGAGCTGGCCCGGCGCGCCGCGGCGCTGCTGCGCGAGGCCGGGCACGAGGCCCGCGTGGATGCGCGGCGCGGCTGGGATCATGGCGTGTTCATCCCGCTCAAGGTGATGTTTCCCGAGGCCGACATCCCGGTGGTCGCCATGTCCCTGCAGGCCGGACTGGACCCACGGACGCATTGCGATCTCGGACAGGCGCTGCGTCCCCTGCGCGACCAGGGCGTGCTGCTGGTCGGCGCCGGCATGAGCTACCACAACCTGCGGGATTTCGAGGCCCACGCCCCGGATTCCTTCGCCTTCCACGACTGGCTGGACCAGGCGCTGGCGGGCGGGCTCGCACAGCGCCGCGAGCACCTCGCCCAGTGGCGCCGGGCGCCGGGCGGTCTGGGCTCCCATCCGCGCGAGGAACACCTGCTGCCCCTGATGGTGGCCAGCGGCGCGGGATCGGATGCGGGCGCCCAGCGGCTGTGGCGCGGCATGGTGGGCCCGAGCTGCCTGGGCGCCTGGGCCTTCGCCTAGGCAAAAGCTGCGCGCATTCCGGACGCATGTGCGCGCACTGCGCGCACCGACTGCGCCGACTCGCTGGGAGCCGCGCCCGCGGCTGCGTAGCATCACCGAACTTCCAGCTTGCGAGCTTGCATCCCATGCGCGAATCTCCCCACGCGAAGTCCAGGAACGGGCAGCCCGAGCCGCTGGTGCTCGACGGCCTGACCGCGCTCGGCTCGCAGGGCCCGGCCCGGCATGAGCCGGGGCTCGAATGCCCGGGGCCTGCACGCCCGACAGGCAGCCGCGGGCGCGCCGGCCGCATGCTCCAGGCGCTGGGCCGCATGGTGGCGCGACTGCGCCTCGAGGCGGGCCCGGCGACCTTCCCGCGCTGAATCCTCCATCGCCAGAGAGACTGCCTTGATCGACGGCAAGACCCAACTGATCGCGCACATCGGCTACCCCACGGAGTCGTTCCGCGCGCCGATGCTCTACAACCCCTGGTTCGCCAGCAAGGGCATCCCGGCCGTGGTGGTGCCGATGGGCGTGCGGCCCGAGCACTTCGCGTCCAGCTTCGAGGCGATCATGCGCCTGTCCAATCTGCGCGGGGCCTTGATCACCATGCCCTTCAAGGTCAGCGCCATGGCCTGCGTGGACACGCATTCCCTGGGGGCCATCATCGCGGGCGCCTGCAATGCCGTGGTGCGCCTGCCCGACGGTCGCCTCGCGGCGGACCAGTTCGACGGCATCGGCTTCGTGCGCGCGCTGCAGCGCAACGGCCTGAAGCTGCAAGGCCTGCGCGCCCTGGTCTGCGGCTGCGGCGGCGTCGGCTCGGCCATCGCGGCCAGCCTCGCGCAGGCCGGAGTCGGCGAACTGCGCCTGTTCGACATCGACCCGCGGGGCCGCGACCGCCTCGCCGAGCGCCTGCGCGAGCATTATCCCGATCTGCGCCTGCAACTCGGATCCAACGATCCGGACGGCTTCGATCTGGTGTGCAACGCCACGCCGTTGGGCATGCGCGAGGAGGACCCGCTCGCCGTCGATCCGGGCAGGCTGGCCCCCACGAGCTTCGTGGCGGACGTGGTGATGAAACGCGAGATCACGCCCTTGCTGGCCGCGGCGCGCGAGCGCGGCTGCCCGATCCAGACGGGAGTGGACATGCTGTTTGAAATGATCCCCGCCTATCTTGCGTTCTTCGGATTCCCGGCGGCCAGCTCGGATGACATCCGGGCAAGCTCCCAACTACGCTATTGAGGATTCTCTCCAGGGCAGTCTGACGATCTGCCATTTCGTGTGGCCCGGGAACACCTCCCGGGCCACGCTCTTTCCTTCTGCATGACCCGGCTGCCGCGCCGACGCGGCGCCCTCCTCCTCGAAAGGAACCAGGATGCCCGTGCTCGAATATGGACCCCCGATCACCCTGGCCGAGGCCCGACGGGTCGCCGACGCCGCGTTTGACGAGGCCCAGCGCAACGGCTGGGCCATGGTCATCGCCGTGCACGACAGCACCGGCCATGCGGTGGTGCTGCACAAGATGGACCATGCCCAGTACGCCAGCCTGGACCTGGCCCATGCCAAGGCACGCACGGCCACGCATTTCAAGCGCCCGACCAAGGTGTTCGAGGAAGCCATCACCCAGGGCGGCATGGCCCTGCGCCTGCTGTCCGCCACGGGGATCTGCCTGTTCGAGGGCGGACTGCCCCTGGTGCGCGACGGCAGGCTGGTCGGCGGGATCGGCGTGTCGGGCGCGAGCTCGGAGCAGGACACGCAGGTCGCGCTGGCCGGTGCGCGGGCGCTCGAGGCCTGAAGGCGCAGATCCGGGCGAGTGGCGCCATGTCCGTGAAACTCCACGCCCTGCAGGCCTTCGTCGCCGCCATCGAGGACGGCAGCCTGCGCAGCGCCGGCAGGCGCCTGGGCTACTCCCAGCCGGCGCTGACCAAGATGATCAAGGACCTGGAATGCGAACTGGCCGCTCCGCTGCTGGTCCGCAATGCGCGTGGGGTCATTCCCACCGAGCAAGGCAGGCTGCTGCTCGAGCATGCCCGCCGGGTGCACACCGAGCTGGTGCAGGCGCGCCAGCAGATCGCCCAGCTCGGCGGCGTGATGCGCGGCGAGCTGCGCATCAGCGCCAGTGCCTCGGCCCTGGCCCGGCTGGTGCCGCAGGCGCTGCGCAGCTTCGCTCCCGAATTCCCCGGCATCCGGCTGCGAGTCAGCGAGGGGTGCTACGGGGAGCAGATCGAGAAGCTGCGTGACGGAGCCAGCGACATCGCCATCGCGGATCTGCCCGCGTCGATGGCCGACGAGGAGTTCCAGGTGCACGGGCTGATGGCCTCGCGCATGGCCGTGGTGGCGCGCCGCGGCAGCGCGCAGGCGCGTGCATCCACCCTGCGTGAGCTCGCCGAGGCGAACTGGGTCCACCTGGGCGCGACGGCGGAGCGGGCATGCGCCAGGAGCCTGTTCCAGGCCTCGGGGCTGGACGCCGAGCCCGTCGATGTCGCGGCCAACACCACCCTGGCGCTGCTCAGCCTGGTGCTGCATGCCGGCTACGTGGGACTGATTCCCGCCGAGTGCCTGGAAATCGCCGCGGCCGAGGGCGCCGTGCAAATCGTCTCGCTGCCGATTCCCGAACTTCCGATCAAAATCGGCGCCCTGG
>JAKBBK010000013.1 GCA_021808525.1 Pseudomonadota bacterium | reverse complement strand
CGGGCTACCCGGCCTGCCCCGAGCACTCGGTGAAGGAGGAGCTGTTCGCGGTGCTGGGCGCGCAGCAGCTGGGCATGTCCCTGAGCGAGAGCTGGGCCATGCTGCCGGCGGCCAGCGTCAGCGGCTTCTATTTCGCGCACCCGCAGGCGCGCTATTTCCAGGTCGGCCCGGTGGGCGAGGACCAGGCGGCCGACTGGGAAGCGCGCAGCGGCCGGCGCCTGCAGGCCGTGCAACGCGCCGCCGACCGGCTGGTCTGAGGAGACCCTTCGGCGCAAAAAGAGGGCGGCCCATCGGGCCGCCCTTGGATTCCGCCTCGCCTGGGTCTCAGGCGCCGTGCGGTCCCTCGTGACGCATCGCCCGCTCGGCTTCCTCGGCCTCGCGCAGCGCCTGGGCGCGTGCCTCGTGGCTGTGGTCGGCGGCCAGCATCATGTACACCGCCGGCACCACGAACAGCGTGAACAGCGTGCCGATGGACAGGCCCGAGGCGATCACCAGGCCCATGTTGAAGCGGCTGGCGGCTCCCGCGCCGGTGGCGGTGATCAGCGGCACCACGCCCAGCACCATGGCCGCGGTGGTCATCAGGATCGGGCGCAGGCGCATGCCGGCGGCGTGCTCGATGGCCTCGCGCTTGCTGCGACCCTCGCGCTGCAGGTTGTTGGCGAACTCCACGATCAGGATGCCGTGCTTGGACACCAGGCCGATCAGGGTCACCAGCCCGACCTCGCTGTAGATGTTCAGCGTGGCCCCCCCGATGCCCAGGTTGATGAACAGCAGCGCGCCCGAGATGGCCATCGGCACCGACACCAGGATGATGATCGGGTCGCGGAAGCTCTCGAACTGGGCCGCCAGGGCCAGGAAAATGATCACCAGCGCGAAGCCGAAGGTCAGCAGCAGCCCGCCGGACTCCTGCTCATACTGCCGCGAGGGGCCGGCGAAATCGAAGCTGTAGCCCGTCGGCAGCGTGCGCTGCGCCAGTTCCTTCAGGTCCTGCAGCGCCTTGCCCTGGGACACGAAGGGCACCGGCACCGCGTTCATCGTGGCCGAGTTGGCCTGCTGGAAGTGGTTGATGGTCTCCGGCTGCGCCGAGGTCTTCAGGTGCACCACGGTGGACAGCGGAACCATCGCGCCGTTGCTGGCCCGGATCTGGTAGTTCAGCAACTGCTCGGTGGTCAGGCGGAAGCGCCGCTGCACCTGCGGGATCACCTTGTAGGAGCGCCCGTCGAGGTTGAAGAAGTTGACGTAGCCGCCACCCAGCATGGCCGACAGCGCCGAGCCGATCTGCTGCATGCTCAGGCCCAGCTGCGCGGCCATGTTGCGATCCACGAGGATGGTGGTCTGCGGCAGATCGATGCGCAGGTCGGACTGCATGAAGATGAAGTCGCCCGTCTTCAGCGCCGCGTGCAGGAACTGCTGCGACACCGTGTACAGGCGCCCCACCGGGTCGCTGGTGGTGAGCACGAACTGCACCGGCAGCCCGCGCGCGCCCGGCAGCGACGGCGGCTGGAACACCGCCACCTGCGCGCCCGCGATATGGGCGAGCTTTTGCTGCAGCTGCGGCTGCAGCTGGTTGGTGGTCAGCTTGCGCTCGTCCCAGGGCTTGAGCACCATGCCCCCGATCACCTGCGTGGGCGAGTTGATCTGGAACACATGGTCGGTCTCGGGGTAGCCCTTGTAGACGTCGTAGATCTGCCGCACGACCTGCGCGCGCTGCTCCGGCGTGGCCGAGGGGTTGGTGAAGGCCAGGGAGATCAGCACCCCCTGGTCTTCCTGCGGCGCCAGCTCCGAGGTGGAACTGCTGTACAGGAAGTAGATCGACCCCAGCACGATGATGCCGAACACGGCGGTCACCGGCAGGTAGTTCAGCGAGCCGTGCAGGGTGCGCTCGTAGCGGCCATGCAGGCGCTCGAAGCTTCGGTCCAGGAACAGCACCAGCCGGTCCTGCCAGTTGCGGCTCTGCGGGTCCGGCGCCTTGAGCAGGTGCGAGCACATCATCGGCGAGAGGGTCAGCGCGATGATGGCCGAGATGATCACCGTGCCCACCAGGGAGAAGGCGAACTCGGTGAACAGCGCGCCGGTCAGGCCGCTCATGAAGCCGATGGGCACGTACACCGCCACCAGCACCACGGCCATGGCCAGGATCGGGTTGGCGAGTTCGCGCGCGGCGCGGATGGCCGCGTCCCTTCGCCCCATGCCCTCCTCGAGGTGGCGACTGATGTTCTCCACGATGATGATGGCGTCGTCGACCACCAGCCCGATGGCCAGCACGATGGCCAGCAGGGTGAGCAGGTTGATCGAGTAGCCCAGCGCCAGCATCACCGTGAAGGTGCCGATGATGGACAGGGGGATGGCCACCAGGGGCACCACCACCGAGCGCAGCGAGCCGAGGAACACGAACACCACCGCCGCCACGATCAGCACGGCCTCGATCAGGGTCTGGATCACGTCGTTGATCGACGCGTCCACGAACTTGGTCGAGTCATACACGATCTTGCCCGTCATGCCCTCGGGCAGCTGGGCCTGGATGGCGGGGAAGGCCGCGCGCACCCGCTTGACCACGTCGAGCAGGTTGGCGCCCGGCGCGACCTGGATGCCGATGAACACCGAGGCCTTGCCGTCGAAGGCCACCGTGGTGTCGTAGTCCTCCGAGCCCAGGCTCACGCGCGCCACGTCCTCCAGGCGCACCACCTTGCCGCCCACCGACTTGATGACCAGCCTGCGGAACTGGCTCAGCGAGGTGACGTTGGTGTTGGCCGCCAGGTTGATCTGCACCATCTGGCCCTTGGTGTGGCCGGCCGCGGTGATGTAGTTGTTGCTGGCCAGCGCCGAGTACACGTCGGCGGCGGTCAGGCCGTAGGCGGCCAGCTCCTTCGGGTTCAGCCAGGCGCGCAGCGCGAAGTTCTTCGCGCCGATCATCTCGGCCGTCTGCACCCCGGAGATCGCCTGCAGCTTGGGCTGCACCGAGCGGGTGAGGTAGTCGGTGATCTGGTTGGGCTGCAGCACCGAGCTGTAGAACCCGATGTACATCGCGTCGATGGTCTGGCCGATGGACACCTGCAGCGTCGGCGTCTGCGACTGCGCCGGCAACTGGTTGAGCACGGCGTTGACCTTGGTGTTGATCTCGGTCAGCGCCTTGTCGGGGTCGTAGTTCAGGCGCAGGTTGATCGTGATGGTGCTGACCCCCTGCACGCTGGTGGAGGTCATGTAGTCGATGCCGTTGGCCTGCGCGATCGAGTTCTCCAGCGGCGTCGTGATGAAGGACGCCACCGTGGCCGCGTCGGCGCCCGGATAGGCGGTGGTGACGGTCACCACCGCGTTCTCGGTGTACGGGTATTGCAGCACCGGCAGCAGCCCTGCCGAGCGCAAGCCGAGCACCAGGATCACCAGGCTGACCACGGTGGCCAGCACCGGGCGCTCGATGAAGATGTCGGTGAATTTCTTGTTCATGCTCATGCCTGGGTCCTGGGGCGGATCAGGAATCGGGAACGGTCGGGTCCGGGCTGTCGCTGGGCTCGACGCTGTTGTTGATCAGCAGCGGCGTGCCGTTGCGCAGCTTGAGCTGGCCGGAGGTGACCACGGTGTCGCCAGGCTTCAGGCCCTTGACGATGGCCACCTGGTCGCCGCGCTGGGCGCCGGTGGTGATGAAGCGCTGCTCGGCCACCAGGCGCGGCTTGCCGTTCGGGCCCTTGCCTTCATCCTTGACCACGTAGACCGTCTCGCCATAGGGGTTGTAGATCACCGCGGCGTTGGGCAGGGTCAGGTACTGCTGGGGCTGGGAACGATCCAGGCGGATGCTGGCGAACACGCCGGGCAGCAGCTTCTCTCCGGGGTTGGGCACTTCGGCGCGCACCGTCAGGTTGCGCGTGGCGGTGTCCACCTGGGGTTCGATGGCGATCACCTTGGCGGGGAAGGTCTTGCCCGGCACCGCATTGGTGCTCAGCTCGGCCTTCATGCCCACGTGGATCAGCTCGATCTGGTTCTGCGGCACGTTGAAGTCGATCTGCATGGGATTGAGCTTCTGCAGGGTCACCGCCACGCCGCCGGGGGCGAGGTACTGGCCCAGGTCGACCTGGCGCAGGCCCAGGCGCCCCGCGAAGGGCGCCGAGATGATGTGCTGGGCGAGCAGGGCCTTTTGCGCGGCGATGCCGGCCTGGTCGGCGCGCAGCGTGGCCTCGTCGGTGTCCACCACGGCCTGGCTGATGGCCTGCACCTTGAGCTGGGCCTGGTCACGTTGCAGGTTGAGCTGCGCCAGGTGCTCCTGCGCCTGCAGTTGCTGCAGTTGCGCGCGCAGCGGCGCGGGGTCGAGCTCGACCAGGTCCTGGCCCGCGCGCACATGCTCGCCGGAGTCGAAGCGGATGGCCGTGACCAGCGCGCCCACCGGGGTGCTCAGGCTGGCCTGCTGGCTCGCGCGCAGCGTGCCCAGCGCCTCCACCGTGGGCTGCCAGGTCTCCAGCCTGGCCACCGCCGTGGACACGGTCTGCGGGGGGCTGGACATCGCCTTCATGTACTTGGCGATCATGTGTCCCTTGAAGACGTGAAACCAGGTCACGGCTCCAATGATCACGGCGGCGATGACCAGCATGATGATCATGCGTAGGGTGGTGCGTCCTGTCGTCGACATGTGCGTATGCGTCTTGTGCTGCCAATCATCGAATCCACGCCGCCGGGGCGGCGCAGGTCTGGGTTCTCGGGCGCCTGCGCGCCCGTGCTCGGAACTTGCGGCTACGAAGGGACAAGCGGCTCAGGAAGCCGTCGCCTTCCCCTTGGCTTGCGCGGGGCCCAGCGCGCCGCCGCCCATGGCCTGGTACAGCGCGGCGGTGTCCGACAGGCGCGCGGCCTGCGCGGACAGCAGCTGGATGCGCGCGCTCTGCGCCTGTTGCTGCGCGGTGAGCAATTGCAGGTAACTGGCCGCGCCCAGGCTGTACTGCTGCTGCACCAGCTGGAGCGACTGTTGCGCGGCGTCGTCGGCGGCGGTCTGCGCCTGCAGGGTCTGCGCGTCGTTGTCCAGCTGGCGCAGCGCGTCGGCCACGTTGCGCAGCGCCTGCAGCACGGTGGCGCGATAGTTGGCGCCGGCGGCCTGCAGATTGGCCTCGGCGGCGCTGGCGCCGGCGTGCAGGCCGGCGTTGAACAGGGGCTGCGCCAGCGCGCCCGCCAGGTTCCACACCATCGAGCCGGGCCCGAACAGCGCGCCAGTGGTCAGGGCCTGCGTGCCCAGGGTGGCGCTGAGATTGATCTGCGGGTACAGATTGGACACCGCCACGCCATATTGCGCGGTGGCCGCGTGCAACAGCGCCGTGGAGGCCTGCACGTCCGGGCGCTGGCGCACCAGCTCGGAGGGCACCACCATGGGCAGCTCGGCCGGCAGCCGGAAATCCGAGAGCTCGAAGCGGGGAATGCGGGCCTGGCCCGGCGCCTCGCCCAGCAGGGCGGCCAGCAGGTGGTCGGCCTGCTGCAGCTTGTTGCGCAGCGGCGGCAGGCTGGCCAGGGTCTGCTCGTACTGGGTCTGCAGGCTCAGCACCTCCACCTTCGAGGCGGCGCCCAGCTCCAGGCGCTTGCGCGTGATGCCGAGCTCGTCGGACTGGGCCTTGGCGATGGCCTCGGTGGCCTGGATCTGCGCGCCCAGCTGGGCCTGCGCGAAGGCGGTGGTCACCACATTGGCCGCCAGGGTCAGGCGGGCCCCCGCGAGCTGGTAGGACTGGTAGTCAGCCTGCGCGGCCAGCGCCTCCAGGGCGCGCCGGTTCCCCCCGAACAGGTCCAGGTTGTAATTGACCCCGATCCCCGCGTTGTACAGGTTGTAGATACGCTGCGTGCTGCCGCTCTGGCCGAGCTGGGCGGAGTTGACCTCGTTGCGGCTGGCGCCCAGCTTGGCGCTGACCGTGGGGTACAGCGTCGAGCCCGCCTGGGCGCGGTAGGTTTCCTGCGCCTGGCGCAGCGTGGCCTGCGCGGCCTGCAGGGTGGGGCTGTTGGCCAAGGCCTGCTGGATCAGCCCGTCCAGCCGGGGCGAGCCGAAGGCGGTCCACCATTGTCCGGACACCGCCGTCGAGCCCGCGAAATGCTGCGCCCCGCCCAGCGTGCCCGGTGCCGAGGCCGTCGCCGTGGGCAGCGCGCCGGCGGTGTAACCTGCCACCTTGGGCGGCGCCGGATTCTTGAAATCCGGTCCGACCGTGGTGCAGCCTGCAAGCAGCGCGGCGGCCAGAAGAGACCAGCCGGCGCGCGAGGGAACGGACGAACGGAGCATGAGCGGGAATCCTGGAAACCGGAATCGGAAAGACAATCCTTGCGCATGGTAGGGTTTCGCCCCATGGCAAAGTTGCTTGATCCAGCCAATTAATATCGCATTTCGGCCAATCTCTGCCCGGATTGTCATCGGGCTGCACTTCCATGGGTATCCCCGACGCGCTCCACCGACTCGTGCACGACCCGGCGGGCCCGGAACTCATCGCCATCCGGGTGCGCAACGACGCGCCGCTGGACAACAGCCACGCGAGCATGCCCCGCGGGGTGCTGTTCCTGCTCACCGAGGGCCTGGTGGCGGTGCAGACCGAGCGCGGGCGGGTGATCGCCGGGCCCCGCAGCATCGGCTGGATGCCGCCGGGCGAGGCGCACTCGGTGCAGTCCTTCGGGCCCACCGCCGGGGTGGGGGTGTTCCTGGCCGAGCGCCATTGCGCGGCCCTGCCGCCCCATCCGGCGCAGTTCGAGGCCAGCGCGCTGGCCGCGCTGCTGATGCAGCGCATGCTGGACTGGGACCCCGCGGCCCCGCTGGGCCCGCAGCAGCGGCGCATGCTGCAGGTGCTGCTCGACGAACTCGACCAGGCGGGGCCGCAGGCCCTGCAGCTTCCCTGGCCCAAGGACGAACGCCTGTTGTCGGTGGCGCGCGCGCTGCTGGCCAACCCGGCCAGCGGGCGGCGCCTGGAGCAGTGGGCCCGCTTCGCCGACATCAGCGCCCGCACCCTCAGCCGCAAGTTCGTCGAGGAAACCGGCATGAGCTTCGGGCAATGGCGCCAATGGGCGCGCCTGACCCAGGCGCTGGAATGGCTGGCCACCGGGCAGGCGGTCAAGCACGTCGCGCTTTCGCTGGGCTACGACAGCGTCAGCGCCTTCATCAAGGCCTTCCGCCTGGCCCTCGGCACGACGCCGTCGGCGTATTTCGGCGCGGCGCGCCGCAGCACCCCGGCGCGTGACGCCGAGGCCGATTTCGTTCCATCCCCCAGCCCTCTGTCAGGAGAACCCGATGCGCTTTGAAACCCAGGCCGTGCATGCCGGCTACAGCCCCGATCCGACCACCCGCGCGGTCGCCGTGCCGGTGTACCAGACCGTCTCCTACGCCTTCGACGACACCCAGCATGGCGCCGACCTGTTCGACCTGAAGGTGGCCGGCAACATCTACACCCGCATCATGAACCCGACCACCGCGGTGCTCGAGGCACGGGTGGCGGCGCTCGAGGGCGGCGTGGCCGCGCTGGCCCTGGCCTCGGGCATGGCCGCGATCACCGCGGCGGTGCAGACCATCGCCGCGGCGGGGGACAACATCGTGTCCAGCAGCCGTCTGTACGGCGGCACCTACAACCTGTTCGCGCACACCTTTCCGCGCCAGGGCATCGAGGTGCGCTTCGCCGATCCGGCCGATCCGCAGGCTTTCGCGCGGCTCATCGACGCGCGCACCAAGGCCGTGTATTGCGAGAGCATCGGCAACCCGCTGGGCAACGTCACCGACATCGCCGCCCTGGCCGCCGTCGCGCATGCGGCCGGCGTGCCCCTGATCGTCGACAACACCGTGCCCTCGCCCTACCTGTGCCGGCCCTTCGAGCATGGCGCCGACATCGTGGTGCACTCGCTGACCAAGTACATCGGCGGCCACGGCAACAGCGTGGGCGGAGCCATCGTGGACGGCGGGCGCTTCGACTGGGCCGCGCAGCGCGAGCGCTTCAGCCTGCTGGTGGAGCCCGACGTGAGCTACCACGGCGTGAGCTACACCGAGACCTTCGGCGCCGCGGCCTTCATCGCGCGCGCCCGGGTCGTGCCCCTGCGCAACATGGGCGCGGCCCTGTCGCCGATGAATGCCTTCCTGTTGCTGCAGGGCCTGGAGACCCTGCCGCTGCGCATGGACCGCATCTGCGACAACTCCCTGCGCATCGCCACCCACCTGCGCGGCCACGCCAAGGTGGCCTGGGTGCGCTATGCGGGCCTGCCCGACCATCCGGACCATGCCACCGCGCAGCGCCTGATGGGCGGGCGCGCCTCGGGCATTCTCAGCTTCGGCCTGCGCGGCGGGCGCGAGGCCGGCGCCCGTTTCCAGGACGCCCTCAAGCTGTTCACCCGCCTGGTGAACATCGGCGATTGCAAGTCCCTGGCCTGCCATCCCGCGACCACCACCCACCGCCAGCTGGGCGACGCGGAGCTGGCCGCCGCCGGCGTGAGCGCCGACATGGTGCGCCTGTCGGTGGGCATCGAGCATGTGGACGACCTGATCGCCGACCTGGAGCAGGCGCTGCAGGCGGCCTGAGCCCACCCCCGCCGCAGCCCTCGCGCAGGGCTGCGGCTCGTAGTCGCACTTCCGGCACATGTCGCATGCCGGGACGTCGGCGCATGCGTTCATCCTGGACGCCATCGAAAGGACCATCGAGCAATCCGAACTCGATGAGGCATTTCACAGGGTTGCGGAGCAACGCTGGGCGACCTTGCTCGCGAGCGGAAGGTCTGTCGCTTGGGATGAGGCCAGCGCCTATGTCGCGGCACGCGCCCGCGGTGAACGTCCTCGCAAGCCCACGGCGCGCCAACTCAAGCGCTGACCACGGCGATGGCTCGCATCGAGCTGGCTCCCGAAGTTCTGCAGGATTTCGACCGCATTCTCGACCACGTCGCGCAGTTCGACGGAGGTGTTCCAGGCCGCATCGCCGACATTCTGGAATCCATCCAGATCCTGCGACACAGCCCCGAGATCGGCCGCAAGGGCCAGGCCGGAATGCGCGAGCTCGTGATCGGTCATGGTTCGCGCGGGTATGTCGCGCTCTATTGCTTCGTGCCGGAAATCGATGTGGCCTTCGTGCTTGCCATCCGCGCGCAGCGCGAGGCCGGCCGCAAGCCTCGCCGGTGAGCCCGGCCTTCTTGCAGTCGCCATCGAATCGGTGCTCCGCGGCGCCTGCGCATGAACCGAGCAACCCGAATGCCCCCGATGGCTACGCGCCACCCAGTGCCCTGCGCAGCTGCAGCGCCTCGGCCAGATGGGTGCGCGCGATGCGCGGTGAGCCCGCCAGGTCAGCGATGGTTCGCGCCACGCGCAGCACCCGGTGCGCGGAGCGGGCCGAGGCTCCCAGGCGGGCGAGGGCTTCGGCCAGCCAGCGCCGCTCGGCGCCCGGCAGCGCGCAGTGCTGCTCCAGCGCGGAGGCTTCGAGCCGGGCATTGGGCAGCCCCTGGCGCTCGCGCTGGCATGCGGTGGCCCGGAGCACGCGCTCGGCAACCAGGGCGCTGGGCTCGCCGGGGGGAAGCTCGAACAGCTCGGCGGGTGCCAGCGCGCTGAGTTCCACGCGCAGGTCGATGCGGTCGAGCAGCGGGCCGGACAGGCGCGCACGGTAGCGCTGCACCTGTTCGGGGGTGCAGCGGCACTCGCGGGTCGTGTCGCCCAGGTGCCCGCAGGGGCAGGGATTCATCGCAGCCACCAGCTGGAACCTGGCCGGCAGGCGCAGGCGTCGTGCCGCGCGGGCCAGGTGCACGCAGCCCGATTCCAGGGGCTCGCGCAAGCCTTCCAGCGCGCGGCGGTCGAACTCGGGCAGCTCGTCCAGGAACAGCAGGCCGTGGTGGGCCAGCGAGACCTCGCCCGGGCGCAGCCGGCCGGCGGCCAGGCTGCCCAGCAGCGACGCCGCCGAGCTGCCGTGGTGGGGGCTGCGCAGGCTGCGGCGGGCCCAGGCCTCGGGCTCGAAGCCGCCGTCCAGGCTGAGCAGAGCGGCGCTTTGCAGCGCCTGTTCGGGGTCCAGCGCCGGCAGCAGGCCCCACAGGCGCTGCGCCAGCATGGTCTTGCCGCTGCCCGGCGGGCCCACCAGCAGCAGGTGATGGGCCCCCGCCGCGGCGACTTCCAGTGCCCGCCGCGCCGGCGCCTGGCCGCGCACGTCGGCCAGCTCGGGCGCGGAGCCTCGGGGGCGCCGCGGCGTGGCCGGCGCCGGCACGCGCAGCGAGTCGGCATCCGCGGTGCCACACAGATAGGCCACCACGTCGTTCAGGTGGCGTGCACCGAGCAATTGCCCGGCGGGCCCGGCGCCGGCCACGGCGGCCTCGAGGGCGCTGGCATGGGGAAGCACGAATCGCCGCCCGCCCGAGCCCAGGCCCGGTACCCGCGGCGGCGGGGCTTCGGAGGCTGGCGCCCAAGGTGCCTGCCCTGGGCTCTGCTCCGCCCCCCCGGCCTGCGCGGCATACAGCATGGCCAGAGCGCCGCGCACGGGGCGCAACTCGCCGGAAAGGGACAGTTCTCCGGCGAATTCGTGCCCGGCAAGCCGGGCTGGATCGATGGCGCCCTGCGCGGCCAGCAGGCCCAGCGCGATGGGCAGGTCGAAGCGTCCGGATTCCTTCGGCAGGTCCGCCGGCGCGAGGTTCACGACGATGCGCCGCGCCGCGGGAAAGGGCAGGGAGCTGTTCAGCAGCGCGCTGCGCACCCTCTCCCGGGCCTCGCGCACTTCGGCCTCGGGCAGGCCGACGATGCCGAAGGCCGGCAAGCCGCCCGACAAGTGCACCTCCACCTGCACGGGGGGTGCTTCCAGGCCCAGCAGGGCCCGGCTGGCGACCACGGCCAGGGGCATGCGCGCACCCAGCCGCGGCCGCCCAGGGGAGCCCGGCTCCTCAGCCCTTGGCCTCCGGGGCCCGGGCCTCCTGCTCCGCCGCGCGCTGCGCCGCCGCGGCCAGGTGGGATTCCAGCGCGGCGACCTGGGCCTCGAGCTGGGCCACGCGCTGCGCCGAGGCGTTGAGCATGGCCTGCAGCGCGTCGAACTCCTCGCGCGTGACCAGATCCAGGCGCCCGGCGGCCGAATGGGCCAGCGCGCGCACGTTGCGCTGCACGTCCTTCAGGGGGGAGTTCTCCAGGGCCTCGGCGGCGCGGCGCAGGAAGGCGCGGGGCGACGGGGGCGTGGGGGAGGAGTGTTCGGGGGGAGGCGAGGTGTCCATCATGAAAGTCCCGTCCAGTGCGCCGGAGAAGTCCGGCGCCTTTGTCATGCACAGGCGCCTATTGTCGCGCGCCGCGCGCCGCGCCGATGCCGACCCGCGCAATGACTGCACCGGCGGGACGGTCGGGCGCCTCCCCCTGCGTTCCCGCCGGCGTCTGCGCCTGCCCTTGCAGCTCCGCGCGCACGCACCGGCCAGGGGCGGCGCACCTTCGTGGTGCGGCCCCGCGGTGCGCGGCGCACCGCCGATGTGCCCGAAGCGGTCCGCAAGTCCCGTTACCGCCTGCAACTCCCGGGGTTTTCCCGCCGCGAGCCTGGCACGAAAGCTGCAGAGCCATGTTGACACCGGGGTTTCCCCGGCTGATTCCGAGATCCTGCCAACCGCTTCGCCCTGAGGAGAGTTCCTGATGAACAAAGCCACCCTCGCAGCCTGTCTCGCGACGGCCTTCGCCTGTCCGATGCTGGCCAGCGCGCAGACGGCCCCCGCGCCGGCCGCGTCGGCGCCCAGCCTGGGCGCCGTGATCGCCGCCACGCCCGGCCTGAGCCTGACCGGCTATGTCGCCACCACCTACACCCACTTCGATACCTCGACTCCGGCGCAGCGCCAGTTCGACACCACGCAGAACGGCTTCACCCTCAACCAGGCCTCGCTGACGGCGGCCTACCTGCCCACCAGCGGATTCGGCGCCTCGGTCACGCTGCTGGGCGGCAACGACGCCACCTACCTGCCCGGCGGCAGCCAGCTGGGGGTGGAGAACGCCTTCGTGCAGTACGCCCAGGGCAACCTGACCCTGCTGGCCGGCAGGCTGCCGACCCTGGCGGGCATGGAGGTGGTCAGCCCCATCGCCAACAACGAGATCTCGCGTTCGCTGCTGTTCTTCGACCTCGAGCCCATCTATCACACCGGCGTGCGGGCCTCCTATGCGGTCAACGGCGCCCTCACGCTCAGCGGCGGGGTCAACGACGGCTTCAACCGCGCCTCTCCCGTCACCGGCGCGTCCAAGACCGTCGAGCTGGGCGCCTCGGGCAGCCCCACCAAGATGTTCAGCTACTCGGTGGCCTACTACTACACGGGCACCTCCTCGTACTACAACAGCAGCGTGCTGAGCAAGGAACAGCTGCTCGACCTCGTGGGCAACCTCAATGCCACCGACGCCCTCAGCTTCGGCCTGAACATCGACCTGGTCACCAAGGACAACTACAACGGCCTGGGCACCGGCAGCGGCAAGGCCAACGGCATCGCGCTGTACGCGAACTACGCCATCAACGACCAGTACACCCTGTCGGGCCGCGGCGAGTACCTGGACGACAAGCAGGGTCTCGTGTCGGGCACGCTGGGCCAGGCCAACAAGCTCAAGGAGCTGACCCTGGCGCTGAACTACGCGCCGGTGAAGAACGTCAAGCTCAGCGCCGAAGTGCGCCAGGACAAGTCGGACCTGGCCATCTTCGACGGCGGCGCGAAGGACAAGCAGACCTCCTTCGAGCTGCTGGCCGCGTACTCGTTCTGAGCCCGATTCCCAGCCATCCAAGGAGCCATCCATGAAGATGATCATGGCCATCATCAAGCCCTTCAAGCTCGACGAGGTCCGCGAGGCGCTGTCGGGCATCGGAGTGACCGGCATCACCGTGACCGAGGTCAAGGGCTTCGGGCGCCAGAAGGGCCACACCGAGCTGTACCGCGGCGCCGAATACGTGGTCGATTTCCTGCCCAAGGTGAAGATCGAGGCGGCGGTGCCCGAGACCCTGGTCGAGCGCACCCTCGAAGCCATCGAGAACTCAGCGCGCACGGGCAAGATCGGCGACGGCAAGATCTTCGTCTACGCGCTGGAACAAGTGGTGCGCATCCGTACCGGCGAGACCGGCGGCGACGCCCTGTGACGGCCCAGCACATCCGAAAGGTCAAGGACATGAAAAAGTATTTCGCAAGCATCGCCCTGAGCCTGGCCATGCTGGGCTCGCCGATCTCGGCGCTGGCCCAGACCGCCAGCGCCCCGGCTTCGGCGGCACCCGCAGCCGCGGCCGCCACGGCACCCGCCGCGGCCGCACCCGCAGCCCCCGCCGCGCCCGCGGCCGCCGCCTCGGCGGCCAAGAACCCGGCGGCCTTCATCAACTCGGGCGACAACGCGTGGATGCTCACCTCCACCGCGCTGGTGCTGATGATGACCATCCCCGGCCTGGCGCTGTTCTACGGCGGCATGGTGCGCAAGAAGAACGTGCTGGCCACGCTGATGCAGAGCTTCGCCATCACCTGCCTGGTGACCGTGCTGTGGATGGTCATCGGCTACAGCCTGGCCTTCACCAACGGCAACGGGTTCATCGGAGGATTGAGCAGGTTGTTCCTCACGGGCATGGGGCTGGACGCCGCGAACGCGCTGGCGCCCACCATCCCCGAGACCACCTACATGACCTTCCAGATGACCTTCGCGATCATCACCCCGGCGCTGATCGTCGGCTCCTTCGCGGATCGCATGAAGTTCTCCGCGCTGCTGTGGTTCATGGGGCTGTGGCTGCTCGCCGTGTACGCGCCCATCGCCCACATGGTCTGGGGTCCCGGCGGCTGGCTGGGTGGTGACGGCGTGCTCGACTACGCCGGCGGCACCGTCGTGCACATCAACGCCGGCGTGGCCGGTCTGGTGGCCGCCCTGGTGCTGGGCAAGCGCGTCGGCTACGGCCGCGAGCCGATGCCCCCGCACAACCTGGTGCTGACCATGATCGGCGCCTCGCTGCTGTGGGTGGGTTGGTTCGGCTTCAACGCAGGCTCCGCGGTGGCCGCCAGCGACCGCGCCGGCATGGCCATGGCCGCCACCCAGATCGCCACCGCGATGGCCGCCCTGAGCTGGATGTTCGTGGAGTGGATGGCCCGGGGCAAGCCGACCATCCTGGGCATCTGCTCGGGCGCCGTGGCCGGCCTGGTGGCCATCACCCCGGCCTCGGGCTTCGTGGGCCCCAGCGGCGCGCTGATCATCGGCCTGGCCGCTGGCGCGGTGTGCTTCTGGACCGCCGTGTACATGAAGGAGATGATCGGCTACGACGACTCGCTCGACGCCTTCGGCGTGCACGCCATCGGCGGCATCCTGGGGGCCTTGCTGACCGGCGTGTTCGCGGTCAAGGCCATCGGCGGCACCGCCGGCGTGCTCGAGGGCAATGGCGCGCAATTGCTGATCCAGGCCAAGGGCGTGGCCGTGACCATCATCTACGACGCCATCGTGACCTTCGTGATCCTCAAGGTCGTCGACATGCTGTTGGGTTTGCGCGTCACCGAGGAGCAGGAGCGCGAAGGCCTGGACATCAGCCTGCACGGCGAACAGGTGCTCTGAGCACTCTCCCCCGCATGACCCCGGACCCGCGGGTCCGGGCCGTTTGGCCTCTCTCCAGAGCAAGACTTTGGCGCCCGGCTCGGTCCGGGCGCTTTTTTTCGCCTGGCTTGTCCCTGCGCAAGGCCCCTTGACAGGGGGTGGGGGCGCCCCCACATGGATGCGGAACAATCGAAGCGGGCCGAACCAACGCCACACGCGTTTGCCCCGGCTCTGCAACAATCGAAATCCGTGGCCTGTCCGGCCGCCTCCGCTTCCAAGGTGTCTTGCGCATGATCCCTCACCTCGTCTCCGCCGAAGGCGGCCCGGTTCTCGAACTCGAGCAGCGCATTCTCGAAGCCCAGCCCTCGATCGAGCGCTGGTTCCGTCTCGAGTGGATGGAACACCAACCGCCCTTCTACGCGTCGGTGGACCTGCGCAACGGCGGCTTCAAGCTCGCGCCGGTGGACACCAATCTGTTCCCCGGGGGCTGGAACAACCTGTCCGAGGAAATGCTGCCCCTGGCGGTGCAGGCGGCGATGGCCGCGATCGAGAAGATCTGCCCCGAGGCCAAGGGCCTGCTGCTGATCCCCGAGAAGCACACGCGCAACACCTTCTACCTGGAAAACCTCGCGCGCCTGACCCAGATCTTCCACCAGGCGGGCCTGAACGTGCACGTGGGCACGGTCGACGAGACCATCACCGAGCCCAAGACCGTGACCCTGCCCACCGGCGCCAGCCTGCTGCTGGAGCCGCTGGTGCGCGGCAAGCGGCGCCTGGGCACGAAGGATTTCGACCCCTGCACCATCCTGCTCAACAACGACCTGTCCTCCGGGGTGCCGGCCGACCTGCAGAACCTGTTCGAGCAGTACCTGCTGCCGCCCTTGCACGCTGGCTGGACCACGCGGCGCAAGAGCACCCACTTCCGCAGTTACGACGCGGTGGTCAAGCGTTTCGCCAAGCTCATCGGCGTGGACCCGTGGATGCTCAACCCCTATTTCGCGCAATGCGGAGGCATCGACTTCCAGGAGCGCCAGGGCGAGGACGAGCTGGCCGAGGCGGTCGACGGGGTGCTCACCAAGGTGCGCCGCAAGTACAAGGAATACGGCATCCACGAGAAGCCCTTCGTGGCGGTGAAGGCCGACGCCGGCACCTACGGCATGGGCGTGATGATGGTGCACGACGCCAGCGAGGTGCGCGACCTCAACCGCAAGACCCGCAACAAGATGAGCGTGGTCAAGGAAGGCATGCAGGTGCGCGACGTCATCATCCAGGAAGGCATTCCCAGCATCGAGCGCCTGCAGGAAGCGGTGTGCGAGCCGGTGGTGTACATGATGGACCGCTACGTGGTGGGCGGTTTCTACCGCGTGCACGCCGACCGCGGCCCCAGCGAGAACCTGAACTCCCCGGGCATGCATTTCGTGCCCCTGGCCTTCGACGAGCAGTTCAACGTCACCAATCCGGAAGCCAAGCCCGGCACCAGCGGGCCGAATCGTTTCCACATGTACGGCGTGATCGCGCGCCTCGCGCTGGTGGCCGCAAGCTACGAGCTCGAGCGCACCGATCCCGAGGCCGAAACCGCGTGAACCCCGCCTCCGCAGCCGCAGGCCCCGCCGCCATGAAACTGCTGTTCGTCGCCGATCCGCTGGAAGCCTTCAATCCGAAGAAGGACTCGACCCTGGCCATGATGCGCGAATCGGCGCGCCGCGGCCACTCGGTCTGGGCCTGCGAGCCGCGCCAGCTGCGCTGGAGCCGCGACTCCCGCGGCGCGCAGGCGGTGCGCGCGCCCTGCCGCCACATCCAGCTGCTCGACGGCGCGAGGCCGTGGTTCACCGAGATCGAGGTGCTGGGCCTGGCCCTGCGCGATTTCGATGCGGTGATCATGCGCAAGGATCCTCCCTTCGACAGCGAGTTCTTTTACGCCACGCACCTGCTGGAGCAGGCCGAGCGCGAAGGCGCGCGCGTGTTCAATCGGCCGCGCGCCTTGCGCGACCATCCGGAGAAGCTGGCCATCCTGGAGTGGCCGGCCTACATCCCGGACACCCTGGTCAGCCGCGACCCCGCCGTGCTGCGCGCCTTCGCGCGCGAGCATGGCGACGTCATCGTCAAGCCCCTGGACGGCATGGGCGGCTCCGGCGTGTTCCGGCTGCGCAACGGCGCCGACGGCTCGCCCGACGCCAACCTGGGCGTGGTGCTCGAGACCCTGACCGACACCGGGCGGCGCACCATCATGGCGCAGACCTACCTGCCCCAGATCGCCCAGGGCGACAAGCGCGTGCTGCTGATCGCCGGCGAGCCCGTGCCCTTCGCGCTGGCGCGCATTCCGCAGGGCGGAGAGACACGGGGCAATCTGGCCGCCGGCGGCCTGGGCCGCGCGCAGCCCCTGCAGGAGGCCGATCTGACCATCGCGCGGGCGCTGGGTCCCACGCTGGCCGCGCGCGGGCTGTTGCTGGTGGGCCTGGACATCATCGGCACGCGCCTGACCGAGATCAACGTCACCAGCCCGACCTGTTTTGTCGAGATCCGCGAGCAGACCGGCTTCGACGTGGCGGCGCGATTCGTCGACGCCGTGGAGGCGGCCGCCACGCGCCCGGCCTAGGCCGGCGCGAGCCGCGGCGCTCAGCGCGCCGCCAGCCAGTGCACGAAGTCGGCGTAGGTCTGCGGATCGCCGGCCACCCAGCCGGCCACGTGCAGCACGCGGTCCAGCGAACGGGCCTGGGGCGCCAGCAGCGCGGCGCGCACCCTGGCCACCTGGTCGGCACCCACCGAGGGCGCCGCCAGCACCGTCCAGAAGGGCATTTCCTGGTGCGCCAGCACCACGCCGCCGGCGGCCCGCCATTTCGCCGACACCAGCGGCGTGACCACGCCGATCACCGCGGCATGCGTGACCTGCATGAAGTCGGTGACCGCATTCTGGTACTGCACGTGCACCGTGGGCGGCAGCTTGCTGGCGTGCTGCAGCCACAGCTTGGCCGCCACCTTGTCCACCACGCTGCCCTTGGCCGGGGCCAGCAGCACGGCGTCGGGCGCGCTCCACACCTCGCGCAGGGACACGCATTTCGCGGGCCCGCTGGCGGCCACGCCGAGGGTGCTCAACGTGGGCCCTCCGAGCAGCACCTCGGCCGCATGGCCGGGGCAGGGCTGGGCGATGAAGTCGACGCCGAAGCCCTGTGGCGCCTGCGCCACGGCGACCAGGTGCCAGCCCTTGGCCAGCAGCTTGGCGCTGGCGCTGGGAGGCTTGACGAAGGCGTAGTCGGCCGCTTGGGCGGCCAGCGCGGAGCCCACCGCATCGTGCGCCACCCACAGCGTGCGCTTGCCGGTGGCATGGGTGATGGCGTCGGCCAGCGCCTGCGCGCCGTTGGCCACCGCCACCTCGTTTTCCTGCACCAGGCCGTTCTGCACCCGCAGCAGCTGCGAGCCCGCGGCAGCCGTGGGCGCCGGTGCCGCGCTTGCGCCGGTGAACACCGCGCAGGCCAGCAGCCCGGTGAGCACCGGTCGCAACCAGGGGGCGGGGGCGCGCGCGCGGCGCGGCGTGTGGAGCAGGAACATGGTCGGTAGCGGGGGAACGCCGCCGGCGCGGCAGGCGACCCAATCTAGCAGAGTGTCGCGTCGCCGTGTACCTCGGCGCCGTTGTGGCGCCCGCATTGGCTACGATGTGTGCCCTCGCTTCCGAACCGCGCGCCGCGCGCGCCCAGCACCATGCCCGACGACCAGCACAGCCTGTACCTGCCCTGTCCGCGCGGTCTCGAGCAGGCCTTGCGCGAGGAGATCGCCGAGATCGAGGGCTGCGCCGCGCAGGTGCAGGCCGAGCATGCCGCCGGCCTGAGCCTGCGCGGCAGCCTGCGCGACGTGATGTTGCTGAATCTGCACAGCCGCATCGCCTCGCGGGTGCTGTTGCGGGTGGCGCAGGGGCCGGTGGCGCATGCCGACGACATCTATCGCCTGGCCCTGCGCCAGGCCTGGGAGCAGTGGTTCGACGCCGACAGCACCCTGCGCGTGGACGTGACCGCCGAGCGCAGTCCCCTGCAAAGCCTGCATTTCGCGCTGCTGCGGGCCAAGGACGGAGTGTGCGATCACTTCCGCCTGCGCGACGGCCGCCGGCCGGACGTGGAGCGCGAGAACCCGCAGGCGCGGGTGCATCTGCACCTGGACGCCACCAGCGCCACGCTGTACCTGGACACCTCGGGCGAGGCCCTGTTCAAGCGCGGCTGGCGCGGCGCGCACGGCGAGGCGCCGTTGAAGGAAAACCTCGCCGCCGGCTTGCTGCGCCTGGCCGGCTGGACCCCGCGGGCGGTGCTGTACGACCCCTTCTGCGGAGCCGGGACCCTGGTCATCGAGGCGGCGCAGCGCGCCTGCGGCATCGCCGCGGGTCTGCAGCGCAGCTTCGGTTTCGAGCGCCTGCGCGGTTTCGACCCGGCGCTGTGGCGCGAACTGCGCGCGCAGGCCCAGGCGGCGCGCCGCCAGGCCCCAGCGCCCATCGTGGCCGCCGACATCGACCCGCGCATGGTGGCGCTGACCCGGGACAACGCACGCCGGGCCGGGGTCGAGGAGGTGCTGCAGGTGCGCCAGGCCGACGCGCTGGAAGGCGCCGCCCCGCTGGAGCTGGCGCCGGGGCAGGCCGGCTGGGTGCTGAGCAACCCGCCCTATGCCGAGCGCATCGAGGCCAAGGGCGCCCAGGCCGATCAGCTGCTGCCCGGGCTGGGCGACCGGCTCAAGCAGCGCTTCGTCGGCTGGAACGCCGCGCTGCTGCTGGCCGACCTGCGGGCCGAGCGCGCGCTGGGCCTGAAGGCCTCGCGGCGCCATGTGCTGTACAACGGGCCCATCGAGTGCCGCCTGTTCACCTTCGCGCTGGTGGCCGGGCGGCCCCAGCGCAAGCCGGGCGCCGAGTCCGCGCAGGCACAGGCCGGGCAGCCCGGGCAGGCCGGCACCTGAGCCGCGCCGGCGCGGGGCTTGAGGGTCTCAGTAGCCCCGCAGCGCCAGGCGCAGCACCGCGGCGCCGTAATGCCGGGCGATCAGCGTGGTGAAGCGGTCGAAATCGATGTGGGCGCTGGCGTCGGCGCGGTCGGAGATGCAGCGCACCGCGGCGAAGGGCACGCGGTAGTCGGAGCACACCTGCGCCACCGCGGCCGTCTCCATGTCCACCGCCAGGGCCTCGGGCAGCAGCTCGCGCAGCTCGGCGGCCTGCGTGGGGCCGCTGATGAAGCGGTCGCCGCTGAGCATGAGCCCGCGGTGCACTCGCGGGGCGGTGATGCCCAGGCCCTGCAGGCGGCTGGCGCCGGCATCGTCCTGCAGCATGGTCTCCAGCGCGCGCTGCGCGCCCGCGGCCAGGCGCTCGGTCCAGGCGGGGTCGCCGGCGAAACGGCTGCGCCCGGTCAGGGGAACCTCGAAGCGCGGAAACAGCGGCGAGGCGTCCAGGTCATGCTGCAGGCATTGCTCGGCCACCACCACGTCGCCGATGCCCACGTCCTCGCCCAGGCCCCCGGCCGTGCCGGTGAACAGCAGGGCCTCGCAGCCGAACTCGGCGATCAGGCTGGTGGCGCTGGTGGCGGCCGCCACCTTGCCCACGCCCGACAGCACCAGCACGGCGTCGAAGCCCCACAGCCTGCCGCGGTGGAAGGCGCGCTGGCCGCGCAGTTGCAGCGGGCGCACGGCCAGCAGATGCTGCAGCAGCAACTGCTGCTCGGCCTGCAGCGCGCTGAGCACGCCGATGCGGGGATTGCGTCGATCGGGCATGGCGGGAGGGGGCGTGATCAGGCGGACGGGGTGGCGGCCGGCGCGCCCGGGCCCTCGGGCACGCCGTCGGTGAACACGCCGCTGGCGCCCAGCTCCAGCCAGTGGCGCAGCTGCAGGGGGTCGTCGACGGTGTACACCCGCGATTCCAGCCCTGCCGCGCGCAGGCGCCCGAGCACGGCGGCGTCGGCCTCGCGCGCCGCCAGGTGCACCGCGCGCAGCTCCAGCGCCTGGGCCACGCCGCGCCAATGGGGGGGCAGGCGTTCGCACAGCCAGGCGCGCGGCAGGCGCGGCGCGGCCCGCATGGCGCCCTGCAGCGCGGCGATGGAAAAGGAGGACAGCAGCGGCGGCTCGGCATCGCCCCACAGCGCGGCGGCGAGCCCCGCCACCGCGCTGCCCCAGGCCTGCTGCAAGGGGGCCGGAGCGCCGTCGTCGACCTTGATCTCCAGGTTCACCCAGGTGGGCTCGGCGCAGGCGCGCAGGGTGTCGCGCAGCTCGCGCAGGCTGGGCAGGGCCTCGCCGGGCAGCGCGCGCAGCGCCGCCCAGGGCAGGCTGCTGGCGCGCAGGGTGCTGCCATGGGTGCGCAGCAGCGCGTCGTCATGCAGCAGGAAGGCCTCGCCGTCGGCGCTGAGCTTGACGTCGCACTCGAAGCTGCGGAATCCGGCGCGCAGCGCGGCGCGGCAGGCGGCCAGGGAATTCTCCGGCCCCAGCGCGGCACCCAGGCGATGGGCGATGAGGGCGTGCGGGATGCGCGTCGTGGACGGGGCGGCCCCGGGGTTGCCGGGCTCGCGCCGGGGCGGGTCCGCGTGCAGCTCGGAGCCAGGGGCGTTCATGAGCCGCAGCGCTTCTCCAGCCGGTCCAGCTCGGCGTAGGTGATGCTGCGCCCGCCGGCGGTGGCCTGCTGGATGGCCAGGGTGATGCAGGGCGTGGTGCTGGCCAGCGCCAGCTCGCCGGCGTCCACCGGCAGCCCGTCGCGGCGCCAGCGCAGCAGCCCCAGGACCACGGCGATCACCAGGATGCCCAGCAGCACCCCGAGCAGGCCTTGCAGATGGGGGCTCAGGGGCTTGCGCGAGGACTTGGAACGGGGCATCGCCGGCGGGGCGCTTCGCAGCGCGGGTTGGTGGGGAAACGCGGGGGCGGCGCGCAGTGTAGCTCCCCGCCCGGCGCGGGCGGGGCATCCAGGCGCTCAGGCCAGGCTGGCCAGGCTCGGATTGAGGGTGTAGGTGCCGGTGATGCTGGAGTGGGCCAGGATATGGCCGGCCATGGCCTCGCGAACCTGCTGGCCGGTGAACTCCCCGTCGACCGGGCAGCGCGCGATGTCCAGCGCGTACAGCGTGAACACGTAGCGGTGGGGCAGCGCGTCGTTCCACGGCGGGCAGGGGCCGTCATAGCCGAAATAGTTGCCCTGCATGTCCTGGTCCCCGCGGAACCAGGCGGTGTAGTCGTTGATGCCGTGGCGCGGGGCCGGGCCGGGAAGCGGCGGCTTGCCGCGCGGGCTCACGCCCGAGCTCATCGAGCCGGCGGCGATCTCGCGCAGCGTGGGCGCCAGGTCCACCAGCACCCAGTGGAAAAAGTCCACCCGGGGCAGCGAGGCGGGCACGGTGCGCCCCTCGCGGTTCACGTCCTCGGCCGAACTGGGCACGTCCGGGTCGTGGCAGATCAGCACCAGGCTGCGGGTGCCCTGGGGCACCTCGTCCCACGCCAGGTGGGGGTTGCGGTTGTCGGACAACGCGACATGGCCCACCGCGGCGGGCTTGCAGAACGCGAAGTCGGAGGCGATGACGTGCTGATCCTGGAAGGAATCGCTTCGTAGACGCATGGCAATCTCCTGGCCTGACGGGGGCGGCCGCGGGCGTCGGGCGCCGCGGCCATGCCGCCATGGTAGTCCGCCGAGGAGTTGTCAGGGAACGTTGCCGGAGCCCCCGTCCTGCAGGCTTTCCTGGCCCTGCGGCAACATTTCGATGGTCACCACCAGCCCGGCGATGCGTTGCGTGAGGGCGCGCTCGACCTGCAGCCGGCAATCGGCCGCGCGCCCCAGGCTCCACTGGGCGGGCATGTGCATGTGCATGCCGACGAAGCGCCGCGTGCCGGCGCGACGGGTGCGCACGTGGTCGAAGCGCAGGTCCTCGCTGCGGAACTCGCCCAGCACCTGTTCCACCGCGGCCAGGTCGCCCTCGGGCAGGGAGCGGTCCATGAGCCCGTCCACCGAGCGCGCGACCAGGCGCCAGGCCTCGCCGACGATGTGGCCGGCCACGACGATGCCGACCACCGGGTCCATCCACAGCCAGCCGGTCAGGGGCACCAGCACCACCCCGACCACCACGCCCACGCTGGTCCACACATCGGCCAGCAGGTGGCGCGCGTCGGCTTCCAGCACGATGGAGCGCAGGCGCTGCGCGCCGCCCAGCATCCAGCGCGCCACCGCCAGGTTGATCAGCGTGGCCGCCACGTTCAGCGCGGCGCCCACCGGCACCATGTGCACGGGTTGCGGCGCCAGCAGGCGTCGCACGGCCTCGGCCGCGATGCCCAGGGCGGCCACGCCGATCAGCAGGCCCTCGAGCGCGCTGGAGAAATACTCGGCCTTGGTGTGGCCGTAGGGATGGTCGGTGTCGGGCGGGCGCCCGGCGATCGCCACCATCAGCAAGGCGAAGCCGGCGGCCACGACGTTGACCAGGGATTCCAGCGCGTCCGACAGGAAGCCCACCGAGCCGGTCAGGTGCCAGGCGCCCAGCTTGAGCGCGATGACCACGAAGGCTGCTGCGAGGGAGACGTGGAGGTAGCGGCGCATGGAACGCGGTGGGTGGACGGACCCCAGGATTGTGCCGCCGACAGGGGGCTGTGACGCAAGTCCGGCGCCGGAGCATTCATGGCGTCTTTTCGTGGTCACAGTAATGTCAAAATGGAGCCTATAGACTCCGGGTTGGAGGCACCTCGCACCGAGATCGCGGGCACGCCCCCTGTCGTGCCGCGAAAAGCCCCGCGCCGGTCGTCCGCGGCCGATTCCCGGCGCGTGGTCGGCGCTGCCCTTCCTGCCCTACCGTGCCTTCCCGCCCGCGGATCCCCCGCGGGCCCCGCCCGTCATCGCGATGTCCTACGCCCTGCGCCGCCTGCCCCTGCCCGTGCCGAATCGGCGCGATCTGGTCGCATTGCCGCTGGTGCTGGCCTTGTTTTTCATCGTCAGCCATGCCGGGCGCCAGATGGCGGTGCCCTACCAGCTCGGACAGACACTGCCCATTTCGCTGTCGCCGTGGGCCTTGCCGGCGGACGGGCTGTACACGGTGCTGCGCATGCTGGCCGCGCTGCTGCTGTCGCTGGTGTTCACGCTGAGCTATGCCTGGCTGGCGGCGCACAACCGCTACGCCGAACGGGTGCTGGTGCCCGTGCTCGACGTGCTGCAATCGGTGCCCATCCTCGGCTATCTGTCGATCACCGTCACCGGGTTCATGTCGCTGTTCCCGGGCAGCCTGGTCGGCGTGCAGCTGGCGGTGATCTTCGCCGTGTTCACCTCCCAGGCCTGGAACATGACCTTCAGCCTGTACCAGTCGCTGAAGACCGTGCCGCGCGACCTGCAGGAGGCGGCCACGCTGTACCGGCTCAACGCCTGGCAGCGCTTCTGGAAGCTCGAGCTGCCCTTCGCGATGCCGGGCTTGTTGTGGAACACCATGATGTCCATGTCGGGGGGCTGGTTCTTCGTCGTCGCCTCGGAGGCCATCACGGTATCCGGACACGAGGTGAAGGTTCCCGGCATCGGCTCGTACATCGCGCAGGCCATCATCAGCCGCGACCTGGGCGCCATCGGGCTGGCGATCGGGGCGATGATCGTCATCATCCTGCTCTATGACAGCCTGTTGTTCCGTCCCATCGTCGCATGGGCCGACAAGTTCAAGCTGGAGATGACCGCCTCGGGCGACGCACCGCGTTCCTGGGTGCTGGACTTCCTGCGGCGCACGCGCCTGCTGCGCCAGTTCGCCGCGCTGCCGCAAGGGCTTTGGCGCCTCAGCGTGCACGTGATGCCGCGGGTGCAGAACCGTCCCGTGCCGCAGGCCCAGGCCTGGCGCCGCGGGGACACGGTGTTCTACGGCGCCGTGTTCGTGTTCGCCATCTGGGCCCTGGTACGCCTGGGCGAGGTGCTGCCCCGCGATTTCGGCTGGCCCCTGGTGGGGCATGTGCTGTGGCTGGGCCTGCTCACGGGTTTCAAGGTATTCGTGCTGGTGGGCTTGTCCGCGCTGGTGTGGGTGCCGGTGGGCGTGTGGGTGGGACTGCGCCCACGCCTGGCCGCCGCCGTGCAGCCCCTGGCGCAATTCCTGGCGGCCTTTCCGGCCAACCTCCTGTTCCCCCTGTTCGTCGTGGTCATCGTGCATTGGCACCTGGACGTCAATGTGTGGACGGCGCCGCTGATGATCCTGGGCAGCATGTGGTACGTGTTGTTCTCGGTGGTGGGGGCGGCCTCGGCGATTCCCAACGACATGCGCGAGGCGGCGCAGAACCTGGGTCTGCGCGGCTGGCTGCTGTGGAAGCGCCTGTACCTGCCGGGGGTGTTCCCAGGCTTCATCACCGGTGCCATCACCGCCTCGGGCGGCGCCTGGAACGCGAGCATCGTCGCCGAGGTGGTGAGCTGGGGCGACAAGACGCTTGTCGCCACCGGCCTGGGGTCCTTCATCAGCGAGGCCACCGCGCAGGGCAAGGGTGCCGAGATCGCGCTGGGCGTCGGCGTGATGTCCCTGTACGTGATCCTGATCAATCGGCTGGTCTGGCACCGTCTGTACCAGCTGGCCGCACGCCGCGTGCGACTGGACTGAAACGTCCGCAGCGCATTCCCGCAACCGAGCGAGCCCGAACAGCATGTCCGCCCAACCCGAATCCCTGAACACCGAGGCGCCCGACCTGTTCCGCGCCGAACACGTGCGCAAGGCCTTCAAGGCGCCCGACGGCACCGAGCTGCTGATCCTGGACGACGTCAACCTGCGCCTGCGCGAGCACGAGATCCTGGTGCTGCTGGGGCGCTCGGGCTCGGGCAAGTCCACCTTGCTGCGCATGCTGGCGGGCCTGTCGGAGCCCAGCGCGGGCACCCTGCTGCACCGGGGCCGCCCGATCCAGGGCCCGGTGCCCGGGCTGGCCATGGTGTTCCAGAGTTTCGCGCTGTTTCCCTGGCTGACCGTGCTGCAGAACGTGGAGCTGGGCCTGGAGGCGCTGAAGGTGCCGCAGGCCGAGAGCCGGCAGCGCGCGCTCGCGGCCATCGACCTGATCGGCCTGGACGGTTTCGAGTCGGCCTACCCGCGGGAACTCTCCGGCGGCATGCGCCAGCGCGTGGGCTTCGCGCGCGCGCTGGTCATCAACCCCGACGTGCTGCTGATGGACGAGCCCTTCTCGGCGCTGGACGTGCTGACCGCCGAGACCATGCGCACCGACCTGCTGGACCTGTGGGCCGAGCGCAAGATTCCCACCCGCGGCATCCTGCTGGTGTCCCACAACATCGAGGAGGCGGTGCTGATGGCCGACCGCATCCTCATCCTGGGCTCCAACCCCGGGCGCGTGCGCGCGGAGATCCCGGTGGGGCTGGCCCAGCCGCGCGACCGCGAGTCGCAGGAATTCCGCGACCTGGTGGAACACATCTACGGCATCATGACCTCGCGCCCCGCGGCCGCGGTGAACGTGGCCCAGCGCGGCGCGCTGAGCATCGGCCACCGCCTGCCGCCGGTGTCGGTGAACCAGCTCGCCGGCCTGCTGGAGGAATTGCACGCGCTGGAGCAGGGCTCGGGCAACAGCCGCATCAGCCTGCCCGAGCTGGCCGAGGACATGCATTTCTCGGTGGACGACCTGTTCCCCCTGATCGAGGCCGTGGAGCTGCTGGGCTTCGCGCAGGTCTCGGACGGCGACATCGAGCTCACCGCCTCCGGGCGCCTGTTCGTGGACGCCGACGTGCAGGAGCGCAAGGAACTGTTCGCGCGCCACCTGATCGCGCGCGTGCCGCTGGCCGCGCGGGTACGCGCGGTGCTCGACGAGCGCCACAACCACCGCGCCCCCGGCACGCGCTTTCGCGCCGAGCTGGAAGACCTGCTCAGCGAGGAGGAGGCCGAACGGGTGCTCGACACGGCGATCGACTGGGGCCGCTACGCCGAGGTCTACGCCTACGACGACAACGCCGACGTGTTCAGCCTCGACAACCCCGGCGAAGAGCAGCCCCAGGGGGCGGCGGAGTGAGCGCGGCGCCGCGCGTCGACCTGGTCTATTTCAACGCCGGCGGCGGGCATCGTGCCTCCGCGCTGGCGCTGCAGCAGGCGCTGGCCGAGGCCGGGCTGGGCTGGGAGCTGCGCCTGGTCAACCTCACCGAGCTGCTCGATCCGGGGGGCTCGCTGCGCCGGCGCACCTTCTCGCCCGAGGATTACTACAACGCCCGCCTGGCCCACGGCCTGACCCTGGGCCTGCGCACCGAGCTGCGGGTGCTGCAGGCGCTGATCCACCTGCTGCACCCCAGCCTGGTGCGCACGCTGCAGCAGCATTGGGCGCGCAGCGAGCCCGATCTGGTGGTTTCGCTGATCCCGAATTTCAACCGCGCGCTGTACCAGAGCCTGGGCAGCACCCTGCCGGGCGTGCCCTATGTGACCGTGCTCACCGACCTGGCCGATCACCCGCCGCATTTCTGGATCGAGCCGGGCCAGCGCCAGCATTTCGTGTGCGGCAGCGCGCAGGCGGTGCGCCAGGCCCTGGAGGCCGGCCACGCGCCCGAGCGCGTGCACGCGACCTCGGGCATGATCATCCGCCCCGATTTCTATCGCCTCGACCCGACCTTCGACCTGGCCGCGGCGCGCGCCGCGCATGGGCTGGACCCGCGGCGCCCCACCGGCGTGGTCATGTTCGGCGGCCATGGGGCACGCGCGATGCTGGGCATCGCCGAACGCCTGGATGATGTGCAGCTCATCCTGCTTTGCGGCCACAACCAGCGCCTGGCCGAGCGCCTGCGCGCGCAGCCCGCGGGCGCGCCGCGCCTGGTGCTGGGCTTCACCCCGGCGGTGGCCGAGGTGATGCGCATGGGCGACTTTTTCATCGGCAAGCCGGGGCCGGGCAGTCTCAGCGAGGCGCTGCACCTGGGCCTGCCGGTGGTGGTCACGCGCAACGCCTGGACCATGCCGCAGGAGCGTTACAACACCCAATGGGTGCGCGAACAGGGCCTGGGCCTGGTGCTGCCCTCGTTCCGGCACATCGCGCCGGCCGTGCGCCAGTTGCTGGACCAGCTGCCGAGCTATCGCGCGCGCGTGGCGGGGCTGCGCAACCGCGCGGTGTTCGAGCTTCCGGGGTTGCTCGAGCGCATCCTGCACGAAGCGCCCGGCCTGCCGGTCGGGCTCAGTTCAGCAGCACCCGCCGTGCAATCGCGCTGAGCGGGCGCTCGGCCCAGCGCTGCAGGCGCGGGCCGAGTTGCAGGGGCTTGATGATCATGCGCACGGCCAGCTCGATGGGGTATTCGGTGCGCATGCGGTCGAACAGGCGCTGGCGCACGTCGGCCAGCGCGGGCGGCTCGGCGCTGTCGCGCCAGCGCCAGGCGCTGGCGTGGCGCAAGGCCACGTCGGCGTCGCTGCGGCGCAGTTCGGCCACGCGGCGCCACAGCGCCGCGATCACCTGGCTGCGCCCCAGGCCCTCGCTGCGCCGGTAGCTGAGAAAGCGGTGGTAGAAGTGCTTGTAGTGCTGCACCTCGTCGGTGCGAATGCGCCAGGTCAGGTCGCGCAGCACGGGTTCGTCGCAGATGGCGTTGAGCGCCTGGTAATAGGTGGTGGTTCCCATCTCGACGATGCAGCGCGCCACCAGCTCGCGCCCGCGCGAGGGTTCGAGTTCCTCCAGGGTGCACAAGGCCGAATATTCGGTGAAGAAATCGGCGAAGGCGCCCTCCCAGTCGAATTCGGGCCAGACACGGTTCACGTAGGCGCGCAAGGCACGCCCGTGCTGCAGTTCCTCGGGTTCCCAGCGGTCGCGCAGCCAGGATTCGAACTCGGGGTCGCCGGCGAAATACTCCAGCAGGTTGCGCGTGTACAGGTCGGTGCCGCTCTCGATGAACGAGGCGCTGCACACGAGCAGGAAAATGTCGTCGCGCGGCGCCACGGCGGCGCAATCGACGGCCTGGAGATCGATGTCCTCCAGGTGCCATCGCAGGGTGTCGGGTACGTCGTCGAGAGCTGCGGTCATGGTGGTGTGGTCCTTGATTCCTCGATGGATGTCGCAAACCTGCCCACGGCGCAACCTGATTGCGTAGCCGCGGGCGTTCCCCCTTCGCGTCTCCTCCTCGTACGGCGTGCATCGCGCCGGTGTGTTCTTCTCTTAAACTCCTCGAGGCCCGAGGGCGCAACTGCGCCCCATAGTGCCAATCATCGCTCAAGGAGGATGACCATGTTGCAACGAAGTCTTGCGGCCGCGGCCGCCTTGTCCCTCGTGCTGGGCGGCTGCGCCAACATGAGCCAGTCGCAGACCGCCACCGCCCAGGGGGCCGGCCTCGGGGCCGCGGCGGGTGCGGTGATCGGAGCCCTCACGGCCGGCGGCAACACCGGCAGCAGCGCCATGCAGGGCGCCGCGCTGGGGGCCGCCGTGGGGGCCGCCGGCGGCTACCTGTGGAACCGTCATCTCGAACAGCAGAAGCAGCAGATGCAGCAGGCCAGCGCCGGCACCGGGGTGCAGGTGTCCCAGACGGCGGACAACCGCCTGAAGATCGGCGTTCCCGCCGATGCCGGTTTCTCCACCGGCAGCGCCACCCTGAACCCGCGCATGTATCCGGTGCTCGAGCAGCTTGCCCAGGGCCTGGTCGCCAATCCGGGTGAAACCGTGCAGGTGCTGGGCTTCACCGACAGCACCGGCTCGGACTCGATCAACTACCCGCTGTCGACCAACCGCGCCCAGACGGTGAAGAATTTCCTGGTCTCGCGCGGGGTGCCGGCGCAGCGCATCGCGGTGCAGGGCCTGGGGCCCACCCAGCCGGTGGCCAGCAACGCCACGGCCGCGGGGCGGGCCATGAACCGCCGCGTGGAAATCTACGTGGCCCAACCCGCGCAGTAATCCCCGCGAGCAGCCCCGGGGCGCGCGCATCGCGGCCCCGGGCCCCCGTCCCCAGGGCCGGGCGCTCAGCCGATGCGCCGATGGTCCAGCGCCGGCAGGCTGGCGCGCCAGGAGGCGATGCGCTCGGTCTCGATGTCGGCGGTGACCACTCCCTCGCCCTCGGCGAGCATCGCGAGCACTTCGCCCCAGGGGTCGATGATCATCGAATGCCCCCAGGTGCGCCGGCCGTTGGCGTGGTGCCCGCCTTGCGCGCTGGCCACCACGTAGGCCAGGTTCTCGACCGCGCGCGCGCGCAGCAGCAGTTCCCAGTGTTTGGAGCCGGTGGTGTAGGTGAAGGCGGCGGGCACCAGGAAGGCGTCGCAGGGCCGCGGCGTGGACAAGGCGCGGTACAGCTCCGGGAAGCGCAGGTCGTAGCAGATGGACATGCCGATGCGCAGGCCCTGCGCCTCGAAGGCCGCGGGCGCGCCGCCAGGCGCGATGGTGTCGGCCTCGGCGTAGCGCTCGCCCCCGCGCTCGAAGGCGAACAGGTGCATCTTGTCGTAGCGCGCCACCATGCGGCCGTCGGGGCCGAAGGCCATGGTGCTGTTGTACACGCGGTCGGGCTCGGGGCACTGCAGGGGCAGGGAGCCGCCGACCACCCACATGCGGTGGCGCGCGGCGACGGCCGACAGCATCTGCTGCACCGGCCCCTTGCCGGGGGCTTCGGCGAAGCGGGTCTTGCTCGTGCCCTGCTGCTCCATGATGCAGAAATACTCGGGCAGCAGGGCCATCGCGGCGCCGCGTCGCGCGGCCTCGTCGAGCAGCGCCTCGGCGCGCGCCAGGTTGTGGTCCAGGTCGGTGGATGAGACGACTTGCAGGGCGGCGACGCGCATGGGGAACTCCAGGAAGAAAACGGTCCGGGCGGCGGGCGAATTCAGTCTCGCGGGGTCGAGGCGCCGGCCGCGGGCGCCGGTTCGGGCGCCTGCCCGGGCGGGCGGGAATCGTGCTGCGGGCTCACCACGGGCTTGTCCCAGGTGCCCGTGATGCGGTACCCGTAGGTCAACGCCTTCATCAGCGGTTCGCGTGCGATCAGTTGCGCGATGAACGTGCCCAGCCCGATGGCCGGATTGATCAAAGCATAGGCCAGCGAGGCCGAGCCTGCATTGATGTCCGGGACCACCACCACGTACAGGTCCTGGGTCTCGCGGGCCAGGTCCGCCGAACCGTCGATGAACACGGTGGCGTTGAGCCCGTTCATCTTGAAGTCCTTGGTGGTGGCCACCCCGTCGAGCAGTTGCACGTCGGCCCCTACCTTGTCGAAGGCGAAGCCGCTGGAGAACACGTCGCTGAAATTCAGCGAAAGGCGCCGGGGAAGGCTTTGCAGGCTGAGCACCCCCAGCAGCTTGGAGATGCCCGGGTCGGCCTTCAGGAACTGGCCCTTGCCCAGCGCCAGGTTGAATTGCCCCGACAGGCTGGGGTAGTCCAGCGACAGCGGCGAACCCAGCCAGCTCAAGGTGCCTTGCAGCGTGCCCTTGCCGCCCTTGAGCAGCCCGGGCTTGCCCAGGCGCGCGAGCAGGGAGCCGGCGTCCTTCACGTCGAGCTTGAAGCCCAGCGCCATGCGGTGGGGCGCGCCGCTGGCGCTCGAGGTCGGGCTCCAGTTGCCGCTGGCCGTGAACACCGCGTCGGGCGAACTCAGGCGCACGTCGTCGAGCTGCCACTGGCGCGCGTCGCCGCGCCCGCGATTGACGGCGCGCAGCTGCAGGCTGTCGAAGGGGTGGCCGTGGATTTCCACGTCGCTGGCCTGCAGGTCGATCGCGGGCAGGCTGCTCGGGTGCTCGTCGAGCAGGTGTTCGACGTCGGAGTCGGAGCTCTTGGGCAGGCGCAGCCGGGTCAGGCGCGCGCTCACGCTTCCCGGCGAGTTGCCGCGGCCCATGCGCCAGGTCACGCCGCCGTCGAGCTGGTTGCTGCGCAGGTTGGCCTGCCACAGCGAGCCCGCGCGCGTCGCGCCCAGCACCACGTCGTCGAACACGCGGCCGTCCAGGGTGAGCCGGCCCACGCGCAGCGCAACCGCCGTGGGCATCCAGTCGCTGCCCGCCGCCGAGGCGCCGGGCGCCGGGCGGGCGGTGGCGGAGCCGTTGGTGGCGGCGGAGGAGGCGGAGGAGCCGGTGGCGGAGGAGCCGGTGGCGGAGCCTGTCGGTGCCTTGTCGCCAGGGGCCTGGCCGGCCAGCGCGCGCTTCCAGGCATCGAGGTCCAGCAGCGGAAGGTCCACGTTGACGTGCATGCCCGCGCCCGGCGGCGGCAGCGCTGCGGTGCCCAGCGCCACGCTGAGCCCGCGCAGCACCGTCGCCTTGCCGGCTCCGGCGGGCTGCAGCAGGCCGCGCGCGCGCAGGTCTCCGTCGAGGTCCAGCGACCAGGGTTGCGCGCCGTCCACGTTGCCGCCGGTGCGCAGCACGCGCAGCGCCTCCTCGGCCTGCGCGCTCTTGCCCAGGGGCGGCGGCAGGTCGATGGCCATGCCGACGAGGGAGCTGCTCAGCTGGATGCGAGGCCCTGCCTGCCCCGGTGGCGCATCCACGCGCAGCGTGAAGGCCGTGCTGCCGCGCAGATGGCGCAGCAGGGGTGTCCAGGCCCGCAGTTCCGGGGCGGCGCGCAGCGAGGCGGCATCGACCCGCCCCTCGGCCTCCATGTGCACGGGGCCGCCCGGCGACTGACCCCCCTGCAGGCGCAGCGCGCCGCCGGCGAAGTCCGCGCCCTGCAGCTGCAGGGAGAAGCCGCCCTCGCTGAAATCGACCTGGCCGCGCACGCCGTCGACCGCGGGCAGGGCGGGAAGGTAGCGCACGCGGTCGCCCAGCAACTGGAGGTGGCCTTTCACACGTACCTTGTCGGGGTGCTCCAGCGGCAGGCTCAGGGCCAGCTGCAGGCGCAGCGGGCCGCTGGCCGTGGCGTCGCTCAGCACATGGCCCAGCGCGGCGTCCAGGGGCGAGTTGCGCACGTAGCGCAGGGCCTCGTCCGCCGGCGCCTGCACCTGGGCCTGCGCCTGCAGCACCCCATGCTGATAGGAAGGCAGGCGCAACTCCAGGCCCTTCAGCACGGCCTTGCCCACGCGGGCGCTGACCCCGCGCGCCGACATGCCGACGGAGCTGAAGCTGAAGCTGCCGTCGATCTCGTGGAACTCCGGCCAGACCGCGTTGGCCGCGGCATCGTTGGCGCTGGCCTGCCGGCCCTTGGGCAGCAGCTGGCGCGGCGCCGGGCTGAACACGCCCCCGTGGATGCGCGCGTCGACGCGAAACAGGCCGCTGCCGGGTTGGTCGAAGGGGAACCGCGCCAGGGGCCCCTGCACCTGGAAGCGCACGTCGTCGGCCGTGCCGCCCGCGATGGCGCTGCGCAGGTAGTCCCGCGTGGCATCGGGAATGCCCAGGGGAAGGTATTGCGGAACGGCGCGCAGTTGCGCGCGGTCCAGGCGTGCGCTCAGGTCGAGCAGGCCGGGGCCGGCGGCCTGGGTGGTGTAGCGCAGGTTGACGCTGCCGGCGGCGTCCGGCGTGGCCAGGCGGATCTGCGAGCCCTGCAGGTCCCACTGGCCGTCGCCGCCGCGGCTCCAGCTCAGGCGCGCGTCCAGGCTGCTCACCGGCAGGCTGGGCGCCTCGAACACCGTGGGCAGCGCGACCGCGCCGTCCTGCATGCGCAGCCGGGCATTGCCCCCGTCCTGGTTGGCGTCCACGCTGCCGTCCAGGCCCTGGATCCCGGGAAGCTGCGGCGGCAGCGCCGGGGCGGAGGCCGCGGCCGCGGGGGGCGCCGCGCCTTCGGTCTTGCGCGGGCCCGCCTGCGCGCCCGGCGCGCTGGGGGCGGCGGCCGGGCTGTTCCAGCCCAGCTGGCTGAAGCGGGCCTTGAGCGCATAGCGCTGCGGCAGCGCGCGTGGTTTGAGCCAGTCGCCGCTCCAGCTCAGGCTGGCGCTGTCGATGCGCCCATGCGGGCGCAGCTGCAGCAGGCGCTCACGCCACTCGGGCGGCAGCGGCAGGCGCTGCGCCAGGGTCTCGAGCTCGCCGAGGTCGAGGGCGCCCACGCTGAGGCTGCCCTGGGCCGGCGCGCCCGGCGCCTGTTGCTGGCGCCATTGCAGCAGGCTGGGGGCCAGCAACCGGCCGTCCATGTCGCGCAGTCGCAGCCCGGCGAGCTCGAGCTGGCTGCCGTGGGCGAGGCGGCGCCAGTTCAGCCGGCCCGACAGCTCGCGCAACTGCAGCGGCGCCAGGGCCGGGTCGAGTTGCGCCTGGATGGCTCCCAGCGCCGCCACCACGGTGATCGACTGCGGCTGGTAGTCCTGCCCCACCTGCAGCCAGGCGCGCAGCGCGCCGGCCCCGCCCGACAGGTGTGCGGGCAGGTTCACCCACTGGGCCAGGGCGTCCAGGTCCACGCGCGGCAGGTCGGCCCACAGGGTCCCCTGCCAGGCGGCGAGGTTGCCGGGGTGGCGATCGAACAGGGGCTGGCGCATGTCGGCGCGCAACTGAACGCGAGCGCCGAGGCTCGCCGGCGGAACCGCTTGCAGCGCGGCTCGATGGTGCAGCAGGCTGTTGCGCAATTCCAGCTGAACGTCGTGCAATTGCAGCGGCGGGCCATTGCGCGTCTTGTCCACCCAGGTGATGGCGCTGTCCTGCACCAGGATCTGGTCCTGCGAGAACAGCCAGTCGGCGAAGCGCTGGTCGCTGCCCGCGTTCGATGCCAGGTCGATGGGAATGCCGCCGATGTCCAGGTGCTCGGCGTCCACCCGGGTGATGCGCAGATCGGCGCCGCGAATGGCCAGTTGCTCGAAACTCAGTTGCAGCCGGGTCAGGCTTTTCCAGGAGGGCAGGGCCTGGACCGAGGCCAGGCGCAGCGCCGGGCGCCCCTGCGCGTCGTCGATCACCAGATCGCGCAGGGTCAGCGTGGGCAGCAGGCCCTGCCAGCGGCTGCGCACCGAGCCGATGTGCACGGGCAGGCCCAGGGCCTGGCTGGACTCCTGCTCCAGCCAGGGCACGAATCGCTGCGCGTTGGGCAGCACCGCGTAGCGCAGGCTCAGCAGCGAGGCGCCCAGCAGGAGGTAGGCGACGACCACCAGCGCAATCGCCGCTTCCAGCAGCCGGGTGGCGAATTTGACGGTGACGTGCAGCGCGGACACGAAAAATGCGGGTGGCGTGGAAACGGAAGGGGGTGGATGCGCCACGCGGCCAGCGCGAGCAGCCGCGATGCCACGACCCCTCCCGGGATGGTAGCCAAGGAGCCATGGGCCGCGGATCCCCTGAAGCCCTGCTGCACGCAAAGCCGGCCTGCAATATGCTGCGTGCTGAAACACCTAGGCTTCGCCGGGCTTCCGTCCGGCATCCGCAGCGCATGCAACTCGACGCGTTTTCCCGCTTCTACCGCCGTCAGTCCGGTCGCTTCGACGACATTCACGCCCTGTGGGACGCCGGCATTCCCGAGCGCGACGCCATCGACGCCGCCGTGCGCCAGCTGCAGGCCCGCGAGGGCCTGGCCTGCGCGCTGCGGCGGGTGCGCAACGCGCTGATGCTGCGCCTGATGGAGCGCGACGTATTGCACGAAGCTCCGCTGGCCCAGGTGTGCCACGGTATCGGCTGCATGGCCGAAAGCGCCATCGCGGCGGCCATGGCCCAGGCCGAGGCCGAGCTGCGCGAGCGCCATGGCGTGCCCCGCGCTGGCGACGGCAGCCCGGCCCAGCTGATGGTGGCGGGCATGGGCAAGCTCGGCGGCGACGAGCTCAACGTGTCCTCGGACATCGATCTGGTGTTCGTGTTCGATCAGGACGGCCATACCGACGGCGCGCACCCGCTGTCAAACTTCGATTACTTCGCCCAGGTGGTGCGCCGCGTCGTGCCCCTGCTGTCCGACCTCACCGCCGACGGCTTCGTGTTCCGCGTCGACACGCGGCTGCGCCCCAATGGCGACAGCGGCCCGCCGGTGGTCAGCCTGGCCATGCTGGAGGAGTATTTCCAGGTGCAGGGGCGCGAATGGGAGCGCTTCGCCTGGCTGAAGAGCCGGGTGGTGTCGGCGCAGGATGCTGCGCGCAGCCAGCAGGCCGCGCTGGACGCCGTGGTGGAGCCCTTCGTGTGGCGCCGCTACCTGGACTTCGCCATGCTCGAGGCGCTGCGCGGGGTGCACCGCCAGATCCGCCAGGAGGCCGCCCGGCGCGCCAATGCCCGTCCCGAGCGGGCCAACGACCTCAAGCTCGGGCGCGGAGGCATCCGCGAGATCGAGTTCATCGTGCAGTTGCTGCAGATCGTGCGCGGCGGGCGCATGCCCCAGATCCGCGACCGCAACACCCTGCGCTCGCTGGATCGCCTGGCCGAGGCCGGGCTGCTGCAGCCCGAGCAGGCGCAGCGCCTGGCCCAGAGCTACGAATTCCTGCGCCGTCTGGAGCACCGCATCCAGTACCTGGACGATGCGCAGACCCACTGCCTGCCGGCCGAGGACGGCGACCTGGAGCGCATCGCCCAGGCCTGCCGCATGGCGCAGGCCACGACCCGTCCGGTGTGCTCCCTGTTGCGCGAGCTCGATGCCGTGCGCGAATACGTGGCCGGTGAGTTCGACGCCTTGCTGCACTCCTCCCAGCCGCGCTGCGTGGGCTGCCGCAAGCCGGCCGACAGCATCGAGGCGCTGCTGCACCTGCTGGCGGCCGCGGGCATCGAGGGCGGGCAGTCGGCGGGGCGCCTGCGCGCGCTGGCGCAGTCGGCACGCTACGCCGCGCTCAGCGATGCCGGGCGCACGCGCATGCTGCGGGTGATCGAGCGCGGCATCGGCATCGCCTCGCAGCAGGCGCAGCCCGACCTGGTGCTGGCGCGCCTGGTCGACGTGCTCGAGGCCATCGGCCGGCGCGAGACCTACCTGGCCTTTTTCGCCGAGCAGGCGCAGGCGCTGGCGCGCATGGTGGGCCTGCTGGGAGCCTCCAGTTGGGCCGCCGACTACGTCAAGCGCAACCCGATGGTGGTGGACGAGCTGATCGCGCCGGCCCTCGAGCGCTTTTCGGCGGCCGCTTGCCGCGAGGAGTGCGAGCGCCAGCGCGCCCGCGCCCTGCAGCGCGGCAGCTGGGACGCCGGCGAGGGCCTGGACGTGCTGCGCCGCACCTTCCATGCCGAGCTGTTCCGCATCCTGGTGCGCGACCTGGACGGGCGCCTGCATGTCGAGCAGGTGGCCGACGAACTCTCCGAGCTGGCCGACGCCGTGATCGACCGCGCGCTGGCCTGGGCCTGGGACGACCTGCCGCGACGCCACCGCGAGCAGCCGGCCTTCGCCGTCATCGCCTACGGCAAGCTCGGCGGCAAGGAGCTGGGCTACGGGGCCGACCTGGACGTGGTGTTCCTGTACGACGACGAGGCCTCCGAGGCGCCCGAGCGCTACGGCGCGCTGGCGCGCAAGCTGGTGTGGTGGCTGACCGCGGCCACCCCGGCGGGCGGCCTGTTCGAGATCGACACCCGGCTGCGCCCGAACGGCAACGCCGGGCTGCTGGTCACCTCGCTGGACGCCTTCGAGCAATACCAGCTCGGGCGCGGCAGCAACACGGCGTGGACCTGGGAGCACCAGGCGCTGACCCGGGCGCGCTTTTGCGCCGGCGATGCACGCCTGGGCGCGCGTTTCGAGGCCATCCGCGCCCAGGTGCTGGGCATGCCGCGCGACGGGGCGGCCCTGCGCGCCGAGGTGGTGGCGATGCGACGGCGCGTGGCCGAGGGGCACCTCAACCGAAGCAGCCTGTTCGACCTGAAGCACGACCCCGGGGGCATGGTGGACGTGGAATTCGCCGTGCAGGCCCTGGTGCTCGAGCATGCCTGCGCCTTCCCGCAACTGGTGGCCAACGTGGGCAATATCGCGCTGCTGCGCCTGGCCGAGCAGCTGGGCCTGCTGCCGGCGCGCGTGGGGCGCCTGGCGGCGGTGGCCTACCGGCGCATGCGCCGGCTGCAGCACGCCGAGCGCCTGCGCGGGGCCGAGCAGGCCGCGCTGGTCGAGCCGGCGCGGGTGGCGCGCGAACGCGCCGCGGTGCAGGCGCTGAGCCACGCGGTGTTCGGGCAGGAGGAGGTCGCGGCGCGAGCCGCGAGCCTGTGATTCGTCCGTGATTACCATGGCAGCATGAGTGCCCTGAACGACTTGATGCGCCACACCCGCGTGGTGGCCGATACCGCCGAGTACCTGCGCCTGCCCGAGCTGGGCGCGGCCGAGGCCACCACCAACCCGAGCCTGGTGCTGCGCGCCGTGCGCCTGCCGGAGTACGCGCCCCTGCTGCGCGACCCCGAGGTGCGCGCCGCGCGCGACCCCGAACAGGCGATGGACCGCCTGCTGGTGCGCTTCGGGCGCGAGATCCTCGAGCGCGTGCCCGGGCGGGTGTCCACCGAGATCGACGCCCGGCTTTCCTACGACACCGAGGCCAGCGTGCAGCGCGCGCGCGGCGTCATCGCCCTGTACGAGGCCGCCGGGGTGCGGCGCGAACGCGTGCTGATCAAGCTGGCCACGACCTGGGAAGGCATCGAGGCGGCGCGCCGCCTGCGCGAAGAGGGCGTGGCCTGCAACATGACCCTGCTGTTCAGTTTCATGCAGGCGCGCGCCTGCGCGGCCGCCGGCGTGCAGCTGGTGTCGCCCTTCGTCGGCCGCATCACCGACTGGGCCCGCCAGCAGGCGGGCGCCGCCTGGGACCCGCGGGCGAACGAAGGCGACGCCGACCCCGGGGTGCGCGCCTTGCAGCGCATCTGGCGTTTCTACAAGGCGCGCGGCGTGGCCACCGAGGTGATGGGGGCGAGTTTTCGCCAGACCTCGCAGATCGCCGCGCTGTGCGGTTGCGACCTGCTGACCATTTCCCCGGCGCTGCTGGGCGAGCTGGCCGAGTCGGCGCAGGCGCTGCCGCTGCGCCTGGATCCGGCCCGTCCGGGCCCCGCCGAGGACCAGGCGGAACTGGCCGTGGGGCGCGCCGAGTTCGTCTCCGCGCTGGCCGCCGACGACATGTGGCGAGGCAAGCTGGACGAGGGCATCGCCTCCTTCAGCGCCGACACCCACGCGCTGCTCGAGCTGCTGCGCGCCTGAACCGGGTTTGCGGGGGCCAGGCCATGCATCGGCTGTTCCTGCCGGGGCCCCTGTCGGGCGCCAGCGTGGACCTGAGCGCGCAGGCGCAGCGCCATGTGCGCGCCCTGCGGCTGCGCGAAGGCGAGGAGGTGGCGGCCTTCGACGGCGCGGGGGGCCAGTGGCGCGCGCGCCTGCTGCCGGGGCAACGCCTGGAATTGCTGGATTTCGATCCCGTCGAGCGCGAACTCGGGCGCGAGGTCGAGCTGGCCGTGGGCATGCCCGCCAACGAGCGCATGGACTGGCTGGTGGAAAAGGCCACCGAGCTGGGCGCCCAGGCGATCGCGCCGCTGATGAGCGCGCGCGGCGTGCTGCGCCTGGAAGGCGAGCGCGCCCAGCGCCGCCTGGCGCATTGGCGCGGCGTGGCCATCGCCGCCTGCGAGCAGTGCGGGCGCAACCGCCTGCCGAGCTTGCGCGAGGTGAGCACCCTGCAGGCCTGGCTGCGCGGGCTGCAGCCCGCCGCGGGCCAGGCGCGCTGCCTGCTGGCGGCTCCCCGGGGCGACGCGGCGGCCGCGCGCGTGCAGCCGCTGGCGCTGTGGGCGGCGGCCCTGGAGCCGGCGCAACCGGTGCTGGCGCTCAGCGGCCCGGAAGGCGGGCTGGACGAGGCCGAGATCGACGCCGCCCTGCGCGCCGGATTCGTGCCCGTCAGCCTGGGGCCCCGGACCCTGCGCGCCGAGACGGCGCCGCTGGCGCTGCTGGCCGCGCTGGCGGGGTGCGCCGGGCGGCCTGCCTGAGGCGCTCGGCGGCCGCCGCCTGCGCCGGCGAGGGGCTCACCGGCTCGGCCGGCATGGGGTGCAGGCTGCCGAATTCGCGGGCCAGGTAGGACTCGCCGTTTTCCAGCACGAAGTAGCGCAGCGCCTCGGCCGAGGGCGACAGCACCTTGCTCGAGGTGTGCACCACCTGCCAGCTGCGCACCAGGGGCAGGCCCTCCACGTCGGGCACGCCGATGAGCCCGTTGCGCAGTTCCAGGCCGATGCCGTGCAGGGACAGGAAGCTCACCCCCATGCCCGACATGACCATCTGCTTGATGGTCTCGTTGCTGGCCAGCTCCATGTCGATGCGCGGATCCACGCGCCATTCGCGCAGGTACTCCTCCATGGCGCTGCGCGTGCCGGAGCCGGCCTCGCGGATGACGAAGCCGAACTGCGCCAGCGCCGAGGCGGGCTTGCGCTCGCCGCGCATCAGCGGGTGGTCGGGCGCGCACACCACGCCCAGCGGATGGGCGGCGAAGGGTTCGCCGCGCGTGGCCAGCTCGCGCGGCGGGCGGCCCATGATGGCCAGGTCGAGTTCGCTGCCCTGCAGCTGCTCGGCCAGTTGCTCGCGGTTGGCCACCACCAGGCGCACCTCGATATGCGGGTGTTCCTCGCGGAACATGGCGAGCAGGCGCGGCATGAAGTACTTGGCCGAGCTGACCATGCCGATGGTCAGGCGCCCGGACTGCAGGCCGCGAAAGCGCGCCAGCGCGTCCTCGGCGTCCTTCAGCGTGGACAGCACGCGCCGGGCGTAGACCAGCAGGTACTCCGCGGTGAGGGTCAGGCTCACCGACTTGCCGTGGCGCTCGAACAGCGGCAGCCCCACCTGGTGCTCGAGCTCGCGGATGTGCATGGACACCGCCGGCGGCGTCAGGTGCAGCTCCTGCGCGGCCTTGCCGAAATGCATGTGCCGGGCCGCCGCGACGAAGACCCGGAGCTGGCGCAGGGTGACGTTCTTCATCAGTTTTCCTGAATTCACGGACAAGAAAGCCTGAATTTACCTTAATTGCGTCGCCACTTATATTTGTTCACAAGCGTGGCGCGACTTCGGTCCTCCGCGAGCCCCGCCACCGGGGCGCGCGGACCACGCGGGCTTGTGAACGGGTCCGGATTCGTGAGCTCCGGGCTGCTTTTTCCGCAGTCGCATTACGTCTTTCGTTCATGCGAGTCTCCGTGTTTTCTGACTGCGGGCTTTTTCAAGTCTCCTGAGGCGCCACAGGGGTTTTGAAAAAGACAGGTGTCGGGAAGGCAGTCGCCGGCGGGTCCGGCACGGCAGGTCCACGCGCCGGGACATCCATCCGTTCGGGAGACACACCATGCTGCAGGGCCGTACCACCCTTTCGAAGTTCCTCATCGAGCAGTTGCGGGGAGCCGACGACCAGGCCGACCTGGCCGCGCTGCTGGTGGACGTGACGGCGGCCGTGAAGGCCATCGCCGCGATGACGGCCAAGGGCGCGCTGGGCGGCTTCCTGGGCTCCCTGGGCACGGAGAACGTGCAGGGCGAGACCCAGAAAAAGCTCGACGTGCTGTCCAACGAGGCGATGATCCAGTCCTGCGAATGGGGCGGGCTGGTCGCCGGCATGGCCTCCGAGGAGCTGGACGAGCCCTATGCCCTGCCGGGGCAGTTCGAGCGCGGGGCCTACCTGCTGGTGTTCGATCCCCTGGACGGCTCCTCGAACATCGACGTCAACGTCTCGGTGGGCACCATCTTCTCCGTGCTGCGCATGAGCCGCCTGGGCGAGGCGCAGGTGGCCGACTACCTGCGCCCGGGCGTCGAGCAGGTGGCCGCCGGCTACGCCATCTACGGCCCGGCCACCATGCTCGTGCTCACGGTCGGCAAGGGCACCCATGGCTTCACCCTGGACCGCGAGATCGGCAACTTCATCCTCACCCATCCGGACCTGCGCATTCCCGAGGACACCAGCGAATTCGCCATCAACGCCAGCAACGAGCGTTTCTGGGAGCCGCCGGTGCAGCGCTACGTCGCCGAATGCAAGGCCGGCAAGACGGGCGACCGCGGACGCGACTTCAACACCCGCTGGATCGCCTCGATGGTCGCCGACGTGCACCGCATCCTGATGCGCGGGGGCATTTTCATGTATCCCCGCGACACCAAGGACCCCGTGCGCCCGGGGCGCCTGCGCCTGCTGTACGAGGCCAACCCCATCGGCATGGTCATCGAGCAGGCCGGGGGAGCCGCCTCCACCGGGCGCCAGCGCATCCTGGAGGTGCAGCCCGAATCCCTGCACCAGCGGGTGCCGGTGATGCTGGGCTCCCGCAACGAGATCGAGCGCCTGGAGCGCTACCACCGGGAATACGATAGCGGCTTGGACAAGCCCTTCGTGTCTCCGTTGTTCAAGGATCGTTCGCTGTACGGCGACGGCGTGCGCGCCTGAGCGCCACGCCTCACCCCCCCCGGTCCCAAGCTTTCCTGGCACGGGCCGTCGCCTCGAGGCGGCGGCAGCCCGGGCTTCGTCCATCGCCTCGTCACGAGTCTTCCGCCATGTCCGCCAAGCATCCCATCATCGCGATCACCGGTTCCTCGGGAGCCGGCACGACCACCGTGATGCGCAGTTTCCAGCATATCTTCCGGCGGGAGCGTATCCAGGCCCAGATCGTCGAGGGAGATTCGTTTCATCGCTACAACCGCGCCGAAATGCGCGAGGAAATGAAGCGACGAGAACAGGCCGGCAGCCCGAATTTCAGCCATTTCGGCCCTGAGGCGAACCTGCTCAAGGAGCTGGAGGGCGTGTTCCAGGCCTACGGCGCCACCGGCGTGGGCAAGGTGCGCAAGTACATCCACGACGACGCCGAGTCGGCCCAGTTCGGCGTGCCGCCGGGGCAGTTCACCGACTGGCAGGACATGCAGGCCGGCTCCGACCTGCTGTTCTACGAGGGGCTGCACGGGGGCTACGCCGATGCCCACATCGACGTGGCCAGCCAGGTGGACCTGCTGGTGGGCGTGGTGCCCATCATCAACCTGGAGTGGATCCAGAAACTGCACCGCGACCAGGTGCAGCGCGGTTACTCGCAGGAAGCGGTGATGGACACGATCCTGCGCCGCATGCCCGACTACGTGCACCACATCACGCCGCAGTTCTCGCGGACCCACGTGAACTTCCAGCGCGTGCCGACGGTCGACACCTCGAATCCCTTCATCGCCAAGGACATCCCCAGCCTGGACGAGAGCATGGTGGTGATCCGATTCGCCAACCCGCGCGGCATCGATTTCCCCTACCTGCTGTCCATGCTGCACGACTCCTGGATGACCCGGCCCAATACCCTGGTCGTGCCGGGTGGCAAGATGGGCCTGGCGATGCAGCTGATCTTCACCCCCATGATCCTGCGACTGATGGACATCAAGCGCCGCGCAGGATGAAATGCAGGGGCCGAACCGCCCACTATCCCGCCCGAGAACCGACATGAACGCGCATTCCCAACTCTTCCCCGTCATCGACCCCCTTGAGCGTCGTCGCCTGGCCAACGCGATCCGCTTCCTGGCCATCGACGCCGTCGAGGCGGCCAAGAGCGGACACCCCGGCGCGCCGATGGGCATGGCGGACATCGCCGAGGTGCTGTGGCGCGGCCACCTGCACCACAACCCGGCCAACCCGCATTGGGCCAACCGCGACCGTTTCGTGCTGTCCAACGGGCATGCCTCCATGCTGCTGTACGCGCTGCTGCACCTGAGCGGCTACGAGCTGCCGCTGGAGGAGCTCAAGCGCTTCCGCCAGCTCCACAGCAAGACCCCGGGGCACCCCGAGGTGGGCTACACCCCGGGGGTGGAGACCACCACCGGCCCGCTGGGCCAGGGCCTGGCCAACGCGGTGGGCATGGCGCTGGCCGAGACCCTGCTGGCGCGCGAGTTCAACCGCCCCGGCCACGACATCGTCGATCACCACACCTATGTGTTCCTGGGCGACGGCTGCCTGATGGAGGGCATCAGCCACGAGGTCTGCTCGCTGGCCGGCACGCTGCGCCTGAACAAGCTCATCGCCTACTACGACGACAATGGCATTTCCATCGACGGCCATGTCGAGCACTGGTTCGCCGACGACACGGCCAAGCGCTTCGCCGCCTACGGCTGGAACGTGATCGGGCCCGTCGACGGGCATGACGCGCAGGCCGTGGAGCGCGCCACCGCCGAGGCCAAGACCAGCGACAGGCCCTCGCTGATCATCTGCACCACCACCATCGGCTGGGGCTCGCCCAACAAGGCCGGCGGGCACGAGGTGCACGGCGCCGCGCTGGGCGCGGCCGAGGCGCAGGCCACGCGCCAGGCCCTGGGCTGGGAGTACGGCCCCTTCGAGATTCCCTCGGACATCTACCAGGCCTGGGACGGGCGCGAACGCGGCGCCAGGCTGGAGCAGGCCTGGAACCAGCGCTTCGAGGCCTACGCCAAGGCCTTCCCCGAGCTGGCCGCGGCGCTGCGCCGCCGCCTGGGCGGGGAGCTGCCCGCGGACTGGGCGGCCACGGTGCAGCAGCTGTACGCCAAGGCGCGCGGCGTGGCCGCGGCCACCGCCACGCGCAAGGCCTCGCAGATCGCGCTGGAGACCCTGGTGCCGGCGCTGCCCGAGATGTTCGGCGGCTCGGCCGACCTGACCGGCTCGAACCTGACGGCGGTGAAGGCCTCGCGCTCCTGGGAAGCCGCCGCCGACGGCGAGCCGGTGAACTACCTGTCCTACGGCGTGCGCGAGTTCGGCATGGCCGCGATGATGAACGGCATGGCGCTGCATGGGGCCTTCCTGCCCTACGGCGGCACCTTCCTGATGTTCTCCGACTACGCGCGCAACGCGGTGCGCATGAGCGCGCTGATGAAACAGCGCGTGGTGCACGTGTTCTCCCACGACTCGATCGGCCTGGGCGAGGACGGGCCCACCCACCAGGCCGTGGAGCAGACGCCCAGCCTGCGCCTGATTCCCAACCTGGACGTGTGGCGCCCGGCCGACGTGCTGGAGACCGCGGTGGCCTGGAAGCACGCGGTGGAGCGGGTCGACGGTCCGAGCGCGCTGCTGCTGTCGCGCCAGAACCTGGCCGTGCTGCCGCATGGCGAGGGCGCGGAAGGCTCCATCGAGCGCGGCGGCTACGTGCTGGCCGAGGCCTCGGGCCAGCCCCAGGTGGTGCTCATCGCCACCGGCTCCGAGGTGGAGGTGGCGATGAAGGCGCGCGAGCTGCTGGCCGGCTCCGGCGTGCAGGCGCGCGTGGTCTCGATGCCCTGCACCAGCGTGTTCGACCGGCAGGACGCCGCGTGGCGCGCCCAGGTGCTGCCGGCCGGGGTGCCGCGCGTGGCCGTGGAAGCCGCGCAACCGGATCTGTGGCACAAGTACGTGGGTCTGTCCGGGGCCGTCGTGGGCATCGCCAGTTTCGGCGAATCGGCGCCGGCGGGCGAGCTGTACCGCCATTTCGGCATCACCCCCGAGCGCACCGCGGAACGGGCGCGCGAGGTGCTCGCGCGCGCCGGCGGCGCGCTGGCCTGAGGGGGGCGCGAGCATGCACGAGCTGGTCATGTTCGATCTCGACGGCACCCTGGTCGAGACCGCCCCCGAGATCGCCGACGCCGTCAACGACCTGCTGCACGAGCTGGGCCTGCCCACCGTCGGCGAGGAGCTGGTGAAGACCTGGATCGGGCACGGCACGCGCGAGCTGATGACCCACGCCTACGCGCACGCGGCCCAGATCGAGGTGCAGGCCGTGCGCCGCGCCGGCACCATGGACAAGCTCATGCCGCGTTTCGTCCCCTACTACGAGCGCCGCTGCGGCACGCGCAGCCGCCTGTACCCGGACGTGCTGGACGCGCTGCGCTCGCTGCGCGCGCGCAAGGTGCGCCTGGCGGTGGTCACCAACAAGGAAGGGCGCTATGTCACGCCCATCCTGATGGCGCAGAACATCCGGGCATTCTTTGACCTGATCGTGGCCGGGGACAGCCTGGCGGCGAAGAAGCCGGATCCGCTTCCGCTACAACATTGCCTGGACAGGTTCCAGGTGCGCCGGGAACGTGCGTTGTTCGTCGGGGATTCGCAACTCGACGTTCAGGCCGCACGCGCGGCCGGGGTGGAGGTCTGGGCGGTGCCCTATGGCTACAACATGGGCCAGCCGATCGCCGACAGTCACCCCGACCGGCTCATCGCGACCATGGCCGCGCTGAGCGAGGCAGGCTGCACGGCCGGCGTCGCCTAGGCCGCCCGGAACCCTCCGCATTCGACATTCCGACAAATTCTGGAGTATTTCCATGACCATTCGTGTTGGCATCAACGGTTTCGGGCGCATCGGGCGCATGGCGCTGCGCGCCGTCACGCAGGAAGCGGAATTCGGCGACATCGAAGTCGTCGGCATCAACGATCTGCTGGAGCCCGAGTACCTGGCCTACATGCTGCAGTTCGACTCGGTGCACGGGCGTTTCCGCGGCGACGTGCGCGTGGATGGCGCCAACCTGGTGATCGATGGCCGCAAGATCCGCCTGAGCGCCGAGCGCGACCCGTCCAACCTCAAGTGGGGCGATGTGGGCGCCGACGTGGTGGTCGAGTCCACCGGGCTGTTCCTCACCGCCGAGACCTGCCAGAAGCACCTGGACGCCGGCGCGGGCAAGGTCGTGCAATCGGCCCCGAGCAAGGACGACACCCCCATGTTCGTCTATGGCGTGAACCACGCGAAATACGCCGGCGAGCGCATCGTCTCGGCCGCTTCCTGCACCACCAACTGCCTGGCCCCGGTGGCCAAGGTGCTCAACGACCGCTTCGGCATCAAGCGCGGCCTGATGAGCACGGTGCACGCCGCCACCGCCACGCAGAAGACGGTGGACGGTCCGTCGTCCAAGGACTGGCGCGGCGGCCGCGGCATCCTGGAGAACATCATCCCCTCGTCGACCGGCGCGGCCAAGGCGGTGGGGCGGGTGATTCCCGAGCTGAACAAGAAGCTCACCGGCATGGCCTTCCGCGTGCCCACTTCCGACGTCTCGGTGGTGGACCTGACGGTCGAGCTGGAGCGCGGGGCCAGCTACGAGGAGATCTGCGCGCAGATGAAGGCGGCCTCGGAGGGCGCGCTCAAGGGCGTGCTGGGCTACACCGACCAGAAGGTGGTGTCCACCGACTTCCGCGGCTGCTCGCTGCCGTCGATCTTCGACGCCGAGGCCGGCATCGCGCTGGACCCGAACTTCGTCAAGCTGGTGTCGTGGTACGACAACGAGTACGGCTACACCTGCAACATGATGCGCTTCGCCAAGCACGTGGCGTCGAGCTGAGCCGGGGAGCCACGCCATGCACATCCTGAGTTTCGAGCAGGTCTGCCAGCGCGGACAGGCGCGCGGCAAGCGCGTGTTCATCCGCGCCGATCTCAACGTCCCGCTGGACGACCAGGGGCGCATCACCGAGGACACGCGGGTGCGTGCCTCGGTGCCGGCCGTGCGCATGGCGCTGGAAGCCGGCGCGGCGGTGATGCTGACCTCCCACCTGGGCCGCCCCACCGAGGGCGAATTCAAGCCCGCCGACAGCCTGGCCCCGGTGGCGCAGCGCCTGGGCGAGCTGCTGGGTCGCCCGGTGCGCCTGGTCGCCGACTGGGTGGATGGAGGTTTCGAGCTGCACCCGGGGGAGGTCGTGCTGCTCGAGAACTGCCGCCTGAACAAGGGTGAGAAAAAGAACGATCCCGCGCTTTCGCGCAAGATGGCGGCACTTTGCGATATCTACGTCAATGATGCCTTCGGCACCGCGCACCGTGCCGAAGCCACCACCCATGGCATCGCGCAATTCGCCCCGGTGGCTTGCGCCGGGCCCCTGCTGGCCGCCGAGATCGAGGCCATCCACCGCGCGCTGGCGCAGCCCGCGCGCCCCCTGGTGGCCATCGTCGCCGGCTCCAAGGTGTCGACCAAGCTGACCATCCTGCAAAGCCTGTCCGACAAGGTCGACGGCCTGATCGTCGGCGGGGGCATCGCCAACACCTTCATGCTGGCCGCCGGCCTGTCCATCGGCAAGAGCCTGGCCGAGCCCGACCTGGTCGAGGATGCGCGCCGGGTGATCGAGAAAATGAAGGCGCGCGGCGCCGAGGTGCCGATTCCCGAGGACGTGGTGGTGGCGCGCGAATTCAGCGCCAGCGCCGAGGCGGTGGTCAAGCCCGCCACCGAGGTGGCCGCCGACGAACTCATCCTGGACATCGGGCCGCGCACCGCGGCGCGCCTGGGGGCCCGCCTGAAGGCGGCAGGCACCATCGTCTGGAACGGCCCCGTGGGGGTGTTCGAGTTCGAGGCCTTCTCGCACGGCACCGAGACCCTGGCGCGCGCCATCGCCGACAGCCAGGGCTTTTCCATCGCCGGCGGCGGCGACACCCTGGCGGCCATCGCCAAGTACGGGCTGGCCGAGCGCATCGGATACATCTCCACCGGCGGCGGCGCCTTCCTCGAGGTGCTGGAAGGCAAGACCCTGCCCGCCTTCGAAATCCTGGAAAAGCGCTCCCGCAACCAGCAGGCCGGCCCCGCGACCTGAAGGCGCGGCGCGCGCCCCGACCCATTTTGAAACCACCCGGAGCCCCAACATGGCCCTGATTTCCCTGCGCCAGCTGCTCGACCACGCAGCCGAGCACGCCTACGGCGTCCCCGCCTTCAACGTCAACAACCTGGAGCAGATGCGCGCCATCATGGAGGCGGCCGCCGAGACCGACTCGCCGGTGATCGTGCAGGCCTCGGCGGGCGCGCGCAAGTACGCCGGCGCGCCCTTCCTGCGCCACCTGATCCTGGCCGCCGTCGAGGAATTCCCGCAGATCCCGGTGTGCATGCACCAGGATCACGGCACCAGCCCGGCGGTGTGCCAGCGCTCCATCCAGCTGGGCTTCTCCTCGGTGATGATGGACGGCTCCCTGGGCACCGACGGCAAGACCCCCACCAGCTACGAGTACAACGTGGACGTCACCCGCCGCACGGTGGAGATGGCCCACGCCTGCGGCGTGTCGGTGGAAGGGGAACTGGGTTGCCTGGGTTCGCTGGAGACCGGAACCGCGGGCGAGGAGGACGGCATCGGCGCCGAGGGCAAGCTGGACCACAGCCAGCTGCTCACCGACCCCGAGGAAGCGGCGGACTTCGTGCACAAGACCGGAGTGGACGCGCTGGCCATCGCCATCGGCACCAGCCACGGCGCCTACAAGTTCACCCGTCCGCCCACCGGGGACATCCTGGCCATCGGGCGCATCAAGGAAATCCACGCCCGCATTCCCAACACCCACCTGGTGATGCACGGCTCCTCCTCGGTGCCCCAGGAATGGCTCAAGATCATCAACGAGTTCGGCGGCGACATGGGCGAGACCTATGGCGTGCCGGTGGAGGAGATCGTCGAGGGCATCAAGCACGGCGTGCGCAAGGTGAACATCGACACCGACCTGCGCATGGCCTCGACCGGCGCCACCCGCAAGTTCCTGGCCGAGCATCCGAAGGAATTCGATCCGCGCAAGTTCCTGGCGGCGTCCACCAAGGCCATGAAACAGATCTGCAAGGATCGCTACGAGGCCTTCGGCACCGCCGGCAAGGCTTCGAAGATCCGCCCCCTGAGCCTGGAAGCCATGTTCCAGCGCTATGAGAAGGGCGAGTTGACGGCCCAGGTCCGCTGAAGGAGCACGCGCGATGGCGGCGCCCCACGACGCGCCGCTGCGCGCGCTGATCTTCGACGTCGACGGCACCCTGGCCGAGACCGAGCGCGACGGCCACCGCGTGGCCTTCAACCGCGCCTTCGCCGAACTCGGACTGGACTGGTACTGGGACGAGGCGACCTACGGCCGCCTGCTGGAGGTCACCGGCGGCAAGGAGCGCATGCTGCACCACTGGCGCGGCCTCGACCCCGCGGCCGCCCAGGCCCCCGGTGCCGCCGCGCTGGTGGCCGAGTTGCACCGGCGCAAGACCCGGCACTACGTGGAGCTGGTCGATGCCGGCACGGTGGCGCTGCGCCCGGGCGTGCGCCGCCTGCTCGGGCAGGCGCGCGAGGCCGGGCTGCGCCTGGCCATCGCCACGACCACCACGCCGGACAACGTGCAGGCCTTGCTGCGCGCCGCGCTGGGCGAGGCGGCCGAGGGCCTGTTCGATTGCATCGGCGCGGGCGACATCGTGCCCCGCAAGAAGCCCGACCCCGGCATCTACCTGTGGGTGCTCGAGCAATTGGGCCTGCCCCCCGCGCAGTGCCTGGCCTTCGAGGATTCCCCGGCCGGCCTGCGCGCCGCGCAGGGGGCCGGATTGCGCACCGTGGTCACCCCCGGCGTCTATACCGCGGGCGAGACCTTCGGGCAGGCCTGGGCGCTGCTGGACAGCCTGGGCGAGCCCGAGCAGCCAGCGCGCGGGCGGGTGGCCGGCCGGGCCTGGAGCGGAGTGGCCGACCCGCGGGCCCTGCGGGACTGGGTCGCGCGGGACGTGCTCACCCGGGGCGCCGTCGCAGGGCAGGAAGCGGCAAGGCGGGAAGCGGCAAGGCGGGAAGCGGCACGCCCCTGACCGAGCGCGGGCCCGCGCCGCAGGCCGGGAGCGCCGCGGCGCGGCGACAGCCGGGCACAGGGCTCAGATCAGCACCAGCCGCGGCCCCAGCGCCGCGCCACCGCGCATCGGCGCCACCGCCTGCGCCATGGCCAGCGCCAGCTGGCGCACGGCTTCCCAGGGTTCGTGGGGCAGCCCGGCGGGGCGCTGGCCCTTGATGGCGCGGTCGCAGGCCGCGGCGCGCAGCAGCAGGCCTTCGAGCAGCGGCTGCCCCAGGTTCGGCAGCACGCGTGCCAGCAGTTTTTCCTTGGGGCCCCAGATCCGATTGGCGCGAGCCAGGCTGGCGAAGGATTCGCCGGCGTCCAGCCCCTGGCGCACGCGCAGCCAGGCGCGCAACTCCTCGGCCAGGCTCCAGTGCGCCAGCACCGGCGCCACCCCTTCGCCCTGCAGGCCCTCGAGCATGCGCAGCAGGCGCGCGCTGTCGGCGGCCAGCACGGTCTCGCCCAGGCGGAACACGTTGTAGCGCGCGGCCCCCTGCACCAGCTGCTCCACCTGCTCGGGGTCCAGCTCGCCGGGTTCCACCAGCAGCGCCAGTTTTTCCACTTCCTGGTGCGCCGCCAGCAGGTTGCCCTCGGTGCGGGCCACCAGCAATTCCAGGCAGGCCTGGCCGGAAGGACCGGCGGGCAGCTGCAGACCGCGCTGCTGCAGGCGCTGGCGCATCCAGGCGCCGAGCTGGGAGGGCTCGACACTGTCCACCCGCACGGCGGTGCCCTGGCTCGCCAGGCCGGAGAACCAATCGCTCTTCTGCGCGGCGGCATCCAGGCGGGGCAGCAGCACCAGCACCAGCGCGTCGCTCTCGGTCTCGCGCGCCAGCTCCGACAGGGCGGCCCCGCCGTCGCGCCCGGGCTTGCCCCCGGGAATGCGCAGCTCGACCAGCTTGCGCTCGCCGAACAGGCTGCGCTCGCGGGTCTGCGCCAGCAGTACCTGCCAGTCGAAGCCGCGCTCCACCTGGTGCAGCTCGCGCCCGCCGTAGCCGGCCTGCGTGGCCGCCGCGCGGATCGCGTCCACCGCCTCCATCACCAGCAGCAATTCGTCGCCGAATACCGTGTAGGGGCCGCGCAGGCCCGCGCGCAGCGCGCCGGGCAGCTGGTCGTGGCGAATCAGCGGCATGGTGCGTCGCTCCGGCTCATGGCGCGGGCGCCGAGGCAGCCGCCGGCGGATGCAGCGCGCCGAGCTGGAACAGGATGCGGTCGACCAGGTCGCGGCGCATGCCGGCGTACAGCAGGTCGGCTTCATTGGCCTTGGCCAGCGTGGCCGAGGTGCTGTAGCTCATCATGCTGGTGCGGGTGATGCTGGTGGCCGGAATGTAGGCGTGCCCGTCCGGCGCCGTGAGCTGGAAGCGAGCCGTCTCGCTGAGCGCGTATTGCGCCACCGTGCCGTCGGCGTTGTAGGCGGTGGGGGTCTGTGCGCTGGCGTCGGACAGCAGCGTGAACACGGCCTGCGCCTGCTTCGGATCGGCGACGATGCGCGTGGCGGTGGTGGCCACGATGCGCCGGCGCAGCAGATCCATCAGGGGCCCGCCCTGGCCCTGCAGCGCGATGGTGTCGAACGACAGGTTGGTGGATTCGCGCAGGTGAAAACCGCACCCGCCCAGCAGGCTGCCCAGCAGGACTCCGAGCAGGAGCACGCCCGCGCCGCGCAGGCTGGCGCGGCGCGCCGGGCGGCCGCGAGCCTCAGACCACCACATTGACCAACCTCTGCGGCACGACGATCACCTTCTTCGCGGCGCGCCCCTCGGCATGGCGTGCGAACTCGGGGCTGGCCAGCGCCGCGGCCTCGATGGCCGCGCGCTCGGCCGTCGCCGGCACGCGCAGGCTGCCGCGCAGCTTGCCGTTGATCTGCAGCACCAGTTCGAGCTCGTCCTGGCGCAGCGCCTCCGGATCCACCTGGGGCCAGGGAGCGTCGAGCAGCGAGCCCAGGCGCGCCTCGAAACCCAGCTCCCGCCACAGCACGTGGCAGATGTGGGGCGTGGCCGGATACAGCACGCGCAGCAGGATGCCCCAGGCCTCAACCAGCAGCGCACCGCGCCACTCGGCCGGCGCGACCTGCGCCGCCGCGGCCTGTTCGATCTGGTTGAGCATTTTCATGCAGCCGGACACGACCGTGTTGTACTGCATGCGCTCGTAGTCGTGCGTGACCTGGCGCAGCGCGAGATGGATCTCGCGCCGCGCGTCGGCCAACGCGCCGGCCTCGCGCGGCAGCGCGGCCCAGGGGCCGGGCGCCTGCGCGGCGGCGGCCAGGGCCGTCTGCGCGCCGTCCCACACCCGGCGCAGGAAGCGCTGCGCGCCCTCGACGGCGGCGTCGTTCCACTCCAGCGTGGCCTCGGGCGGCGCCGCGAACATGGTGAACAGGCGCGCGGTGTCGGCGCCGTGGCGGTCGATCAGCTCCTGCGGGTCGACGCCGTTGTTCTTGCTCTTGCTCATGGTGCCGATGCCGCCGTAGTCCACGGCGCTGCCGTCGGACTTGAGCCTGGCGCCCACGATGTGGCCCTGGGCGTCGAGCTGGTTGTCGA
>JAKBBK010000075.1 GCA_021808525.1 Pseudomonadota bacterium | reverse complement strand
CTGCGCCACCGCCTCGTAGGTCAGGGTGCCCGAGCGCGAGACCACGCCGATGCGGCCCTTGCGGTGGATATGCCCGGGCATGATGCCGATCTTGATCTCGTCGGGGGTGATCAGCCCGGGGCAGTTCGGCCCCAGCAGCAAGGTGCGCTTGCCGCCGGCCGCTTCCTTGGCCCGCATGCGCGCGCGAACTTCCATCATGTCGCGCACCGGGATGCCCTCGGTGATGCAGATGGCCAGGTCCAGGTCGGCCTCGACGGCTTCCCAGATCGCCGCCGCCGCGCCGGCGGGCGGCACGTAGATCACCGACACGCTCGCTCCGGTGGCCGCCTTCGCGTCCGCCACCGTGGCGTGGATGGGAATGCCCTCGAAGTCCTCGCCGGCCTTCTTCGGGTTCACGCCGGCGACGAAGCAGGCCTTGCCATTCGCGTACTCCCGGCACATGCGGGTGTGGAACTGGCCGGTCTTGCCGGTGATGCCTTGGGTGATGACCTTGGTGTTCTTGTCAATCAGGATGGACATGGAATGTTCCTCGGCAAGGGTTCAGGCGGCGGCGGAGACGACCTTCTGCGCCGCCTCGGCCAGGGTCTCGGCACTGAGGATGGGCAGACCCGAATCGGCCAGCATGCGCTTGCCCAGGTCCTCGTTGGTCCCCTTCATGCGCACCACCAGCGGCACCTTCAGCGCCACCGCGCGACTTGCCGCGATCAGGCCCTCGGCGATCACGTCGCAACGCATGATGCCGCCGAAGATGTTGACCAGAATCGCCTTGACTTGCGGGTTGTTCAGCATGATCTTGAACGCCGCGGTGACCTTCTCCGCGGTGGCGCCGCCGCCCACGTCCAGGAAGTTCGCCGGCTCGCCGCCGAACAGCTTGATGGTGTCCATCGTGGCCATCGCGAGGCCGGCACCGTTGACCAGGCAGGCGATGTTGCCGTCGAGCTGGATGTACGACAGCCCGTACTTGGAGGCCTCGATCTCGGCGGGGTCCTCCTCGTCGAGATCGCGCATGGCCAGCAATTCCTCGTGGCGGTACAGGGCGTTGTCGTCGAAGTTGAACTTGGCGTCCAGCGCGATCACCGAGCCGTCGCCCTGCAGCACCAGCGGGTTGATCTCGGCCAGCGACGCGTCCTTGTCCCAGAAGGCGCGGTACAGCTTCTGCAGGGCCTGCGCGCCCTGCGCGCGGCTGCCCTCGGGCAGGCCGATCTTCTCGCACAGCGCCAGCGCGTCGGCGTCCTGCAGGCCCTGGGTGGGCTCGACCCACACCTTGTGGATTTTCTCGGGAGTCTTCGCGGCGACTTCCTCGACGTCCATTCCGCCTTCGCTGGAGGCCATCACCACGACCTTCTGCGCGGCGCGGTCGATCACCAGGCCCGCGTAGTACTCCTTGCGGATGTCGGCGCCGTCCTCGATGAGCAGGCGGCGCACGGTCTGGCCCTCGGGGCCGGTCTGGTGGGTCACCAGTTGCATGCCCAGCATCTGCCCGGAGATCTGGCGCACCTCGTCGACCGAGCGCGCCAGCTTGACGCCTCCGCCCTTGCCACGGCCGCCGGCGTGGATCTGCGCCTTGACGACCCACACGGGGCCGCCAAGCTGCTCGGCGGCATGCACCGCCTCATCGACCGTGAAGGCCGGGATGCCGCGCGGAACCGGCACGCCGAACTCACGCAGGATCTGCTTGCCCTGGTACTCGTGGATTTTCATTCGATGTTCTCCAATGGGAAAGTCGCAGGCTCGGACCCTGGCTCGTGGTCCGACCCCGTGCGGCCCTGGCGGCGCCGCTGCGGTGGTGCCGTTGCGCAGCCCCCCGACGCGGGCGCGCAGGGCGCGCGCGGCAGGTGCGGGCTGCGCAACAGCACGTGGTCGACACGGGAAATTGATGCAGCGCAAAAGGCAAGTCTAGCAGCCCGCAAAGGGCCCACGGCCGGGGGCGCTGCCCTCAATCGCCCGGGTCGTCGAGCGCTTCCGAATCCGGGACCTGGGCGCCGCGATCGCGCAACGCCGCCCGGATCGCGTCGCTGCCGAAGCCTCGGGCTTGCAGGAAACGCATCTGGCGCGCGCGCTGCGCCGCATCGGCCGGCGGCAGGGGGTGGTGGCGCAGCAGCAGGCGCAGCGCGCGCTCGGCCTCCGGCTCGAGTTCACCCAGGGCCTCGCCGGCGGCGCGCTCGACCACCGTCTCGTCCAGCCCATGCCGGCGCAGTTCGCCCAGCACCCGCAGGCTGCCATGGCGGCGCGCCACGCGGCGCGCCAGGGCCTGGGCGAAACGCGCCTCGTCGAGCAGGCCTTGCGCCTGCAACTCGTCGAGCACCTGGCTGAGAAGCGCGGGCGGCGGCGCGTCGCGCGCGCCGCGGGGCCGCGAGAGCTTGCGCTCGAGTTCGGCGCGCCCATGCTCACGCAGCGCCAGCATGCGCAGCGCGCTGGCGCGCAGTTCCGCGCGGGTGGGCGGACGGCGAGCGTCCGGCTCCATCACTCCTCGGTGGCCTCGGCCTTCGCGGCGACGCCGTCGGTGGGCATGGCGCGCACGCCCAGTTCTGCGCGCACGGCGTTCTCGATCTCCAGCGCCAGCTCCCGGTTCTCGCGCAGGAACTCGCGGGCGTTGTCCTTGCCCTGGCCGATCTTCTCGCCCTTGTAGGCGTACCAGGCCCCGGACTTGTCGACGATCTTCGCGGCCACGCCGAGGTCGATGATCTCGCCCTCGCGCGAAATGCCCTCGCCGTACAGGATGTCGAACTCGGCCTGCTTGAAAGGGGGCGCCACCTTGTTCTTCACCACCTTCACCTTGGTCTCGGAGCCGATGACCTCCTCGCCCTTCTTGATGGAGCCGATGCGCCGGATGTCCAGGCGCACGGAGGCGTAGAACTTCAGCGCATTGCCCCCGGTGGTGGTTTCCGGGTTGCCGAACATGACCCCGATCTTCATCCGGATCTGGTTGATGAAAATGACCAGGCAGTTGGTGCGCTTGATGGTGCCGGTGAGCTTGCGCAGGGCCTGGCTCATCAGGCGCGCCTGCAGGCCCGGCAGGGAGTCGCCCATCTCGCCCTCGATCTCGGCCTTCGGGGTCAGCGCGGCCACGGAGTCGATGACGATCAGGTCCACCGAGCCCGAGCGCACCAGAGCATCGGCGATTTCCAGCGCCTGTTCACCGGTGTCGGGCTGGGAGATCAGCAGGTCCTGCAGGTCCACGCCGAGCTTTTGCGCGTACTGCGAATCCAGCGCATGCTCCGCATCGATGAAGGCGCACACGCCGCCGAGCTTCTGCATCTGCGCGATGACCTGAAGCGTCAGCGTGGTCTTGCCGGAGGATTCGGGGCCGTAGATCTCCACCACGCGTCCGCGGGGCAGGCCGCCCACGCCGAGTGCGATGTCCAGGCCCAGCGAGCCGGTGGACACGACCTGCAGGTCCTCGGCCACCTCGCCCTCGCCCAGGCGCATGATCGAGCCCTTGCCGAACTGCTTTTCGATCTGCGCCAGCGCCGATGCCAGCGCCTTGGCCTTTTCCGCGTTCACCATGGTCTTGCCTTGTTCGATTGCCATCGTCGTCCCTGCCCGCGTCCTGTTGGTGCGGGGCACTGTAGCACAGGACTGTATGAAAATACAGTCTCGGAGAAAGAGCATGCCCGCGCGGTTCCCGGCTCGGGCGCGGACACTGTAGCCCAGGCGCGGCGCTCAGGCGATGCCCGGGCCGGCGCCATGGGCGGCGCGGCGCAGGCGGTCGCGCACGGCCTCCCAGGCGCGCTGCGGCGGCAGGCCCTGCACCCAGATCTCGCGCAGGCCCTGAGCGTCCAGCGCGCGCAGCGCAGCGTACAGGCCCTGCGCGAAGCCTCGCGGGGTGTCCGGCAGGGCCAGCCAGTGCATGCGCGCCTCGGGCGGCGTGCCTGCCGGCGCGCCCCGCGGCGCCAGCACCCCCACCCGGGCGGCCTGCGCCGGCCACTCGGCGTCGATGTCGGCCGCGTCGCGCAGGCGCAGGGCGGTGCGCGGCGCATAGTGCGCGGCCAGCGCGCCGGGCACCCTGGGCGCCGCCGGGCCATGCTCCAGCGGCTCAAGGCGCTGCGGATCGACCCCCAGGACCCGCGCCAGATCGGCCGCCGACAAGCCGCCGGGGCGCAGGATGCGCGGCTCGTCCGCGCTGCAATCGATGATGGTGCTTTCGATGCCGATGGCGCAGTCGCCGCCGTCGAGCACCAGGGCCACGGCCTCGCCGAGTTCGGCGCGCACATGCTCGGCGCGGGTCGGGCTGATGCGCCCGAAACGGTTGGCCGAGGGCGCCGCCAGCCCGCCCTGGCCCCCATGCAGATGCTCCAGCACCGCCTGCGCCACGGGGTGGTCCGGGCAGCGCAGCGCGATGGTGTCCTGGCCCGCCGCGCAGACCTCGGCGACGCCGGCGCGACGCGGCAGCACCAGGGTCAGCGGCCCGGGCCAGAAGGCCTCGATCAGCGCGCGGGCCGCCGGCGGCAGGGCAGCCGCCCAGCGCAGGGGGTCGGCCCGCCGGTGCAGGTGCACGATCACCGGGTGATCGGCCGGGCGCCCCTTGGCGGCATAGATCGCGCGCACCGCGGCATCGTTGGCGGCATCGGCGGCCAGCCCGTAGACGGTTTCGGTGGGCAGCCCGACCAATCGACCGGCCTCGAGCAGGCGTACCGCCTCGAGGACGTCCCGCGGGCCCGGCGCAACGACGGCGTGATGGATCATGGTGCGGCCTCGCGCGGCCCGGCTCAGAAAGGCGCCAGCCCGAGCAGCGCGCAGGCCGCGCGCGCGGCCGCCTCCACCTCGGCCAGCGAAGGCCCGGTGAAACTCAGGTGCCCCATCTTGCGCCCGGCCCGCGGCTCGTGCTTGCCATACAGGTGCAGGTGGGCGCCGGGCAGCGCCAGCACGCCGGCCCAGTCGGGCTCGCGTTGGCGAGCCTGCGGGTCGAACCACAGATCGCCCAGCAGGTTGAGCATCAGCGCGGCGCTGTGCCGGCGCGGCTGCGGCAGCGGCGCGCCGACCAGGCAGCGCCACTGCAGCTCGAACTGCGAGACGTCGCAGGAATCGATGGTGTGATGCCCCGAGTTGTGGGGGCGCGGCGCCATTTCGTTGGCCACCAGCCGGCCGTCGCGGGTGACGAAGAATTCCACGCACAGCACGCCGACATAGTCCAGCCCCTCGGCCACGCCGCGGGCGGCCCGCACGGCCGCCTCGGCCGCGCCCTCGGGAATCACTCCGGGCGCCGAGGTGCTGCTGAACAGGATGCCGTCACGGTGCACGTTGCGCTGCGGCTCGAAATGCACCATCCGCCCGTCGGCGCCGCGCGCCAGCACCACCGAGATTTCGTAGTCCAGGTCCAGCCGGCGCTCCAGCACGCAGGCCACGCCGCCCAGCGAGCGCCAGGCGGCCTCCAGCCCGGCAGGCTCTTGCACGCCGAGCTGGCCCTTGCCGTCATAGCCCATGCGCGCGGTCTTGAGGATGCCGGGAAACAGTTCCTCCCGGGCCGCGGCCGTCGCGCAGCCCGCGGCGTCGTGCACCGCGGCATGCGGCGCGCAGGGCACGCCCAGGCGCTGGAACAAGGCCTTTTCCTGCGCGCGGTCCTGGCACACGGCCACCGCGGGCGCATGCGGCGCCAGGCGCACGTGGCGCTCCAGCCATTGCAGGGCCGCCGCCGGCACGTTCTCGAACTCGATGGTCACCGCGCCCGCCACGCGCGCCACCTGGTGCAGCCCGTCGACGTCGTCATAGGCGCTGCACACGTGGCGCGTGGTCAGCTGCGCCGCGGGCGCCCCGGCCTGCGGCTCGAGCACCACCACCTCGTAGCCGGCGGCCTGCGCCGACTGCGCGAACATGCGCCCCAGCTGGCCGCCGCCCAGCACGCCCAGCACGGCCCCGGGGGCGATGAATGCCTGCGCCGGGCGCGTCACAGCCCCACCCGCATGGCGCTGGCCTGCGCCGTCTGCTCGGCGCGGAAGGCCTCCAGGCGCTGCAACAGCTGCCCGTCGCCCGCCGCCAGCATGGCCGCCGCGAACAGCGCGGCGTTGGCCGCGCCGGCCTCGCCGATGGCGAAGGTGGCCACCGGAATGCCCTTGGGCATCTGCACGATGGACAGCAGGGAATCCTGGCCCTGCAGGTGACGACTGGGCACCGGCACGCCCAGCACCGGCACGGTGGTCTTGGCCGCCAGCATGCCCGGCAGGTGCGCGGCGCCGCCGGCGCCGGCGATGATCGCCGAGACGCCGCGCGCGCGCGCGCTGGCCGCGTACTCGAACATCGCGTCGGGCATGCGGTGCGCCGACACCACGCGCGCCTCGAAGGGGATCTGCAGGCGCTGCAGCATCTGCGCCGCGTGCTGCATCACGTCCCAGTCGGAACTCGAACCCATCACCACGCCGACCAAGGCCATCTCCGGTCCCCCACCGTGAAAAGCCCACCATTTTACCGGCGCCGGTATGCTTCACGCATTCGGGCGTCCCGGTGGCGAAACCGCGAAGGCCCTTGCAGCCCGGGGCCTGGAAAACGCAGCCGCCCGCCCCCATATCCGGGTTTTGGAGAACCTAACGCCATGATCGACGCCAACCTAGCCAATTTCGAGACCGAGGTGGTCGAGGCCTCGCGCAGCCTGCCGGTGCTGGTCGACCTGTGGGCCCCGTGGTGCGGCCCCTGCCGCACGCTGGGGCCGATCCTGGAGAAGCTGGAGACCGCCTACGAAGGGCGCTTCAAGCTGGTGAAGATCAACACCGAGGACGAACAGGACCTGGCCGCCGCCTTCGGCGTGCGCAGCATCCCCATGGTCGTTCTGCTCAAGGACGGGCAGCCGGTGGACGGTTTCGTGGGTGCCCTGCCCGAGGGGCAGATCCGCCAATTCCTCGACCGCCACGTGCCCGCCGCCGAAGAGCAGCCCGAGGAGCCGCCCGAGGCGGCGCAGGACGCGCCCCAGGACCCCGGCGCGGCGCTGGAGCAGATGCAGCAGGCGCTGGCCACCAACCCGGCCGACGACGCGCTGCGCGGGCGCTACGTGAAAATCCTGCTGGAGGGCGGGCGCCTGGACGACGCCCGCCGCGCCTTCGAGCCCCTGGCCGGGAAGCTGGCCATCGATTCCCTGGCCAGCGCGCTCAAGGAATGGATGGATGCCATCGACGCGGCCGCCCAGGCCCCCGCCGACGAGGCGCTGCGCGCGCGCATCGCCGCCGACCGCCGCGACTTCGCCGCGCGCTACGCCCTGGCGCAGCGCGCGATGGCCCAGCGCCAGTGGACCGCGGCGATGGACGAACTCCTGGAAATCCTCATGCGCGACAAGAGCTGGTCCGACCAGGCCGCGCGCAAGGCCTATGTCGCGGTGCTCGAACTGATGGCCCCGCCGCCGCAGAAGACCGCCGACGGTCAGCCCCCGGCGGTGGACCCGACGGTGGAAAGCTATCGGCGGCGCCTGAGCATGACCGTGCTCAGCTGAACACCCCGGCGCGCACCTCGTCGGGGCAGCGAAGGTCCCGGCGCGGTCCGCGCCGGGAAACGGCGCCTGTGGGCCCAGGCCCTACTTCGCCGCCAGGCGCTGCAGCGCCTCGCGGTAGCGCGCCGCGGTGGCCTCGACCACCTCCGGCGGCAGCGTGGGCGCCGGCGCCCGCTTGTTCCAGCCCGGCACCTGCTCCAGCCAGTCGCGCAGATACTGCTTGTCGAAGCTGGGCGGCGAGATGCCCTCGCGCCATTGATCGGCGGGCCAGAAGCGCGAGGAATCGGGGGTCAGCGCCTCATCCATCCACACCAGGCGATCCTGCGCGTCCAGGCCGAACTCGAACTTGGTGTCGGCCAGGATGATGCCGCGCGACTGCGCATGCTCGGCCGCGCGGGCGTAGATCTCCAGGCTCACGTCGCGGATCTGCGCCGCGACCTCCACGCCCACCATGCGCACCATCTGGCCGAAGTCGATGTTCTCGTCATGCTGGCCCAGCTCGGCCTTGATGGCCGGGGTGAAGATCGGGTGCGGCAGGCGCGCCGCCTGCTGCATGCCCTTGGGCAGCTCGATGTCGCAGACCTTGCCGCTGTCCTGGTAGTCCTTCCAGCCCGAGCCGGCCAGGTAGCCGCGCACCACCGCCTCGATGGGCAGCGGGCGCAGGCGCCGCACCACCAGGGCACGGCCGCGAACCTGGTCGCGCTCGGCCGGGGTCACCACCGACTCCGGATCGATGCTGGTGAGGTGATTGGGGATCACGTCCTCCAGCAACCCGAACCAGAAGCAGGAGATCTCGGTCAGGGTGCGTCCCTTGCCGGGAATGCCCTGGTCCATGATCACGTCGAAGGCCGAGATACGGTCGGTGGCGACCATCAGCAGCAGGTCGTCTCCCACGGCGTAGTTGTCGCGCACCTTGCCGCGTCCGACCAGCGGCAGGGATTGGATGGTGGTGTTCAATAGCGGGGTGTCAGTCATGCGCGTGCATCGGGCGTGGCCTCGCGCGCGGACCATCCGCGCCAGGGGCTCCAGCGCGACATTGTAGGCAGCCCGCCGGCACCAGGCCGGCGCGCGCCCCTCGCGGCCAGTGCTCCCGCCACGCTCAGCCCCTGGCGCGGGCCCGGCGTTCGCGCACGGCGTCGGCCAGCTCCTCCATCAGGCGCAGCGAATCCTCCCAGCCCAGGCAGGCGTCGGTGATGCTCTGGCCGTAGCGCAGCGCGGCCGGGTCGTGCTGGCCGGGGTTGAACTTCTGCGCGCCGTCCAGCAGGTGGCTTTCCGCCATCACCCCGAAGATGCAGCGCTCGCCCGCGCGCAGCTGCGCGCCGATGTCCCGCGCCACCTCGAGCTGGCGCTCGTGCTTTTTCTCGCTGTTGGCGTGGGAGCAATCGATCATCAGCCGGCACTCCAGCGCCGCGGCGCGCAACTGCTCGCAGGCCGCGCGCACGCTGTGGGCATCGTAGTTGGGCTTCCTGCCGCCGCGCAGGATCACATGGGTGTCCTGGTTGCCGCGGGTCTGCACGATGGAGACCTGCCCGCTCTTGTGCACCGACAGGAAGGAATGCGGCCGGCGCGCGGCCAGGATGGCGTCGATGGCGATGCGCAGGTTGCCGTCGGTGCCGTTCTTGAATCCGATCGGCGCCGACAGGCCCGAGGCCAGCTCGCGATGCACCTGGCTCTCCGTGGTGCGCGCGCCGATGGCCCCCCAGGAGATGAGGTCGCCGATGTATTGCGGCGAGATCACGTCCAGGAACTCGCTGCCGGCCGGCACGCCCAGGCGGTTGATGTCGATGAGCAGCTCGCGCGCGATGCGCAGGCCGTCGTCGATGCGGAAGCTCTGGTCCAGGTAGGGGTCGTTGATCAAGCCCTTCCAGCCCACCGTGGTACGCGGCTTCTCGAAGTACACCCGCATCACCACCTCGAGCTCGCCGGCGTGCCGCCTGCGCTGCTCGGCCAGGCGCTGCGCATATTCGCGCGCCGCGCGGGGGTCGTGGATGGAACAGGGGCCGATGACCAGCAGCAGGCGGTCGTCCTGCCCCTGCACGATGCGATGCACGGCGCGCCGGGTGTCGCCGATCAGGGTCTCGACCGCGCTGCCGGCGATGGGCAGACGGCGGATCAACTGCTCGGGAGCGGGCAGCGGGCGCACATCCTCGACGCGCTCGTCATCGGTGGCCGAGGTGCGCTCCGCGGTGGGCGCGACGGGGGAGGTACCCGCCGCCTGGCGCTCGGGAACGAAATCGGGACTGGAGGGATCGAGCACGGACATCTCCTGGGGCTCCTGCTGAGGGATTCCGGCGCGGACCCGGCGAAAAAAAACCGCCGGGCTTGGCCGGCGGTTTCTTGAGGAATTCGTGGGTTCAGCTCAAACTCTGCCCTCTCCCTCCGCCGGCGCGGTACGAGAACCAAAAAAAGCCGTAAAACCAGAAGCGGGCGGAATGCATGGCGGAAAAGGGTTTGCGTGCCCAGTATAACCACGCCGGCCGCGGCGCGCCAAGTGCCGGGGCGGCGCGGGCCGGCCGGAGCGGGGTTTCAGCCGCGTCGCGGCCACATGCGGCGCAGGGTGTCGTCGCGCTCCACCACCGCGTGGAACAAGGCACCCGCCACGTGCAGGCCGATGGCGCCCAGCAGCACGTAGGCCACCAGCTGATGCACATCGCCCATCTCATGCGCCCAGCCGGCCCCGGTGGGCGCCAGCGCCGGCAGGCCCACCAGGCCCGCCAGGTGCACCACCCAGCCGCGCGAGGAGGCATTGATCCACCCCAGCACCGGCAGCAGCAGGAAACCCGCGTACAGCACCACGTGCACCAGCTTGGCCAGGTGCTGCTGCCAGGTGGGGCCGGGCAGCAGCGCCGGAGCGCCGGTGCCGGCACGCCACAGCAGGCGCAGCACCATGAGCGCCAGGATGCTGGTGCCCACGCCGATATGCCAGGCGATCAGCCCCACGGGCTGGGTGTCGCGGCGCACGTCCGGCATCAGCCAGGCCAGCCCGAACTCGGCCGCGATGAGCAAGAAAATCGACCAGTGCAGGGCACGAGCGACCGGGTTATAGACGGTGTTTTCAGCGGATTGGTTCATGATTCGCAGTCTGCCACCCAAGCCTTAGCCCAGACTTAGCCTGGCGCAACTTCAGGCCGTGCCGCCCACGGTGACGCGGTCGATGCGCAGCGTGGGCTGGCCCACCCCCACCGGCACGCTCTGCCCTTCCTTGCCGCAGGTTCCCACGCCGGGGTCGAGCTGCAGGTCCTTGCCGATCATGCTCACGCGGGTCAGCACGTCCGGGCCGTTGCCGATCAGCGTGGCGCCCTTGACCGGATATTGCAGCTTGCCGTGCTCCACCCACCAGGCCTCGCTGGCCGAGAACACGAACTTGCCGCTGGTGATGTCCACCTGGCCGCCACCGAAATTCACCGCGTACAGGCCGCGGTCGAGGCTGGCGACGATTTCCTGCGGATCCTTGTCCCCGGCCAGCATGTAGGTGTTGGTCATGCGGGGCATGGGAACATGCGCGTAGCTCTCGCGCCGGGCGTTTCCGGTGGGATTGCGCTTCATCAGGCGCGCATTGAGCGAATCCTGCATGTAGTCGACCAGCACGCCATCCTCGATCAGCACCGTGCGCTCGGTGGGATGGCCCTCGTCGTCGATGTTCAGCGAACCCCTGCGCCCGGGCAGGGTGCCGTCGTCCAGCACCGTCACGCCGCGTGCCGCCACCTGCTGTCCGATGCGCCCCGCGAAGGCGCTGGAGCCCTTGCGGTTGAAATCTCCCTCCAGCCCGTGGCCGATGGCCTCGTGCAGCAGGATGCCCGGCCAGCCCGAGCCCAGCACCACGCTCATCTCGCCGGCCGGCGCCGGGCGCGACTCCAGGTTCAGCACCGCCTGGCGTACCGCCTCGTCCACATGGTGGCGCAGCGTGGCCTCGTCGAAACGATCCAGCGCCCAGCGGCCGCCACCGCCGGAGGAGCCCGTCTCGCGGCGCCCGCCCTGCTCGGCGATCACGCTGACGTTCAGGCGCACCAGCGGGCGCACGTCGGCGGCCAGCAGGCCGTTGGCGCGCATCACCAGCACCACGTCGTATTCGCCGGCCAGGCTGGCCATCACCTGCACGACCCGCGAATCGGCGGCGCGCGCCATCTCGTCGGCGCGCCCCAGCAACGCCACCTTGGCCGCCGAATCCAGCGCCTGCAGGGGATCGAAGGGCTCGTACAGATGGTGGCCGCCGCCGTGGCGCAGCGCCTCGCCCACGCGCACGCGCCCGCGCCCCTGGCGGGCGATGGCGCGCACGGTGCCGGCGGCCTGCATCAGCCGCGCCTCGGAAATATCGTCCGAGTAGGCGAAGGCGGTCTTGTCGCCCTCGATGGCACGGATGCCGAAACCCTGCTCGATGCCGAAACTCCCGCTCTTGACCAGGCCTTCCTCCAGGCTCCAGCCCTCTGAACGCGTGTACTGGAGGTAGATGTCGGCGTCGTCCAGCCGGTGCTCGAAGGCACGGGCCAGCGCGCGCTGCAGCGTGGATTCGTCGATGCCGTAAGGCTCGAGCAACAGGCGCCGCGCCTCTTGGAGGCGCAGCAGGGCGGGTTCGGTGGCGGTATTCATGGCTCGATTGTAGGAGCCCGGACGCGCAAAGGCGGCGCTGGCGCGCCGATTCGGCGCGCTCCATCAGCCGGCGAGGGGCCAAGGCCGCGGACCTTGCCCATGGCATGACCAGCCCAAGGGGAAATCGGGGAATGGCCCTGGCCGCGAGCAGCGAGCGTTGCAATGGAATAGTCTGCGCGCTTTGCGGCCCCGGCACAGGCACGACCCCATGAGACGACACCACATCTGCCTCGGCGACACGACGACGGCTGGCGGCGTCGTGGTCAGCGCATCCTCCGGTCTGAGCATCCTGGGACGGCCGGCAGCGGTCGAGGGCGACACCATCGAATGCCGCGCCTGCAAGTCCACCGGGTCGATCGTCTGCAGCGGGCTGCGGCATCACGAAACCTTCCGCGGGCGCAACTGTGCGCTCGAAGGCGACCTGTGCGCGTGCCGCTGCGCCAGGCCACCCGAACTCCTGCCCGGCCAGCAAGCCAGTTTCCAGACCCTGGATGACGCCGATGCCCGCATGCCGCCGGGGGCGCCCGGGCAGGCACCGTTGCACGGATCGGACGCGCTCGTCGCCTCCGATCCGGTGCAGGACGCATCGTGGATCGGCTTCCGGCTCAGCGAACCGGCGACTTGCGAGGGCCTGGCATGTCGGCTGCTGTTCGACGACGGGTCGCAGGCCCATGCCACTTGCATGGCGGACAACCGGATGCGCCTGCACCGGGTCGAGGCGCGCAGCGCGCTGCAGGTTGAATACCGGCTCGATGACGCAGGCACCGCGGCATCCCTGGTCGCCCTGCTGCTGGAAAGGATTTCGACGTGAAGGCCCCGGCCCCGGCTCTCGGCGCGCCGGAACACCCACTGCCTGGGCTGCTCGGTCCCTTCGCCGTGGGCCAGGAGCACGAACTCCCCAGCCCGCTGCAATGGGCTCGCGACGAATTCGAGGCTGCCGCCAGTCGCTTCGCGACAGACGCCATCCGCGACGCCAGGCTGCGCCAGCTCTACAAGAGCAATATCCAGCGCATCTCGCGCGAGGTCCAGGCCGAGGTCGACGCCGGGCGTGTCAACGTCCTGGAGGGCGCGAGATTTTGCCAGCGCATGCGCAACCAGATCATGGAAGAGACCCGCGTGGCGTCCTCGGCGCA
>JAKBBK010000074.1 GCA_021808525.1 Pseudomonadota bacterium | reverse complement strand
GCCTGCCGGCGCTGATCTTCAGCCCCGACGCGCAGGCCAAGTTCGTGCACACCAGCATCGCCGGCTACGTCACCGCCTCGATTTTCGTGTGCGGCATCAGCGCCTGGTACCTGTACCGCGGGCGTCATGTCGAGCTGGCGCGCCGCTCCTTTCGCATGGCGGCGCTGTTCGGCGTGCTGGCCACCGCCGGCGTGATCACCCTGGGCGACGCGCTGGGCTTCGTGGGCGCCCATGCCCAGCCCTCCAAGCTGGCGGCCATGGAGGCCATGTGGAAGACCGAGCCGGCCCCCGCCGCCTTCAACGTGGTGGCCTGGCCCGACCAGAAGCGGCGTGACAACGACTTCGCGCTGCAGGTGCCCTACGTGCTCACGCCGCTGCTCACCCACACCATGGACCAGACGGTCCCGGGCATCGACGCCATCGTGCGCCACAACCGCCAGCGCATTCTCAGCGGCATCCAGGCGGTGCAGGCCCTCAAGCAGCTCAGCGCCCAGCCCGGCGACGCGCAGGCCATGGCGCAGTTCCGGGCCCATGAGGCGGACATGGGCTACGGCTTCCTCGCCGAGCGCTACGCGCCGGACGACGACCTGGCCAGGCTCAGCCCGGCCGACATCGACAAGGCCGCCTGGGACAGCATTCCCAACGTGTTCGCCGAGTTCTGGAGCTTCCGCCTGATGGTGGGCATGGGGCTGCTGATGCTGGGCTTTTTCGTGCTGTCCACCCTGTTCACCCTGCGCCGCGACCTGCAGCGCCAGCGCTGGTTCCTGCGCCTGGCGCCCTGGATGATTCCGGTGCCCTTCCTGGCCTGCGAGTTCGGCTGGCTCACCGCCGAACTCGGACGCCAGCCCTGGACGGTGTACGGGCTGCTGCCCACCTGGATGAGCGCCTCCACCCACAGCGTGGGCTACATGGCCTTCTCGCTCATCGGCTTCGTCACCCTGTACTCGGTGTTCATCGCCATCGAGATGTACCTGATGGTGCGCTTCATCCGCCAGGGTCCGACCGAGCATGCGGGCGGCCCGCCGAGTTCCCGTCATCCCGCCTGGGGCGGCGGCTACGCCGGCGCCGGCGCCATGATGCGCAAGGGAGATTGAGCCATGGACCTGTACCTCGCACTCAAGGTGTTGTGGTGGCTGCTGCTGGGCGTGCTGCTCATGGGCCTGGCCATCATGGTGGGCATGGACATGGGCGTGGGCACGCTGCTGCGCTTCGTCGGTCGCAGCGACACCGAGCGACGCGTGTGCCTCAACGCCATCGGCCCGCACTGGGACGGCAACCAGGTCTGGTTCATCCTGGGCGGCGGCGCCATCTTCGCCGCCTTTCCCCTGATCTACGCCACGGCCTTCTCGGGCCTGTACATCGTGATGTTGCTGCTGCTGTGGACCATGATCGTGCGTCCGCTGGGGTTCGAGTACCGCAGCAAGATCGCCTCGCCCGCCTGGCGCAACGCCTGGGACTGGGCCTTGCTGGTCAGCGGCGCGGTGCCCATGATCGTCTACGGCGCCGGCATGGGCAACATGCTGCTGGGCGTTCCCTTCCATTTCAGCTGGGACATGCGCTCGTACTACACGGGCAGCTTCCTGTCGCTGCTGAACCCCTTCGCGGTGCTGTGCGGGCTGCTGTCGCTGATGCTGTCCATCCACATGGGCGCGGCCATGCTCATGGGCCGCGCCGGCGGCGCGGTGGCGCAGCGTGCCCGAGGCGCCTCCTCCGGCGCGCTGCTGCTGGCGCTGCTGCTGTTCACGGCCGGCGGCGTGTGGGTGTCGCTGATGCACGGCTACGTGCTCGACTCCGGCCCGGCGCCGGCCGCCGCGCAGAATCCGCTGCAGCAGACGGTGAGCCTGCAGGCCGGTGCCTGGCTGGGCAACTTCCGCGCCCAGCCCTTGCTGTGGGCCGTGCCCCTGCTGGGCTACGCGGGCATGCTGCTGGCGCTGGCCTCGGTGCGCGCGCGGCGGGCCACGCTGGCCTGGTGGTGCGGGGCGCTGGCCTGGATCGGCGTGATCGGCACGGCCGGGGTCGCGCTGTTCCCCTTCATGATGCCCTCCAGCCTCGACCCCTCGCAGAGCCTGACGGTTTGGAACTCCGTGTCCAGCCTGACCACTCTGTTGTGGATGACCGGCTTCGCGCTGGTGTTCGTGCCCCTGATCCTCTGGTACACCAGCTGGGCCTTCTGGGTCATGCGCGGCGAGGTGGACGCGCACGCGCTCGAGTCCGACGACCACGCGTACTGAAGCTCATCCGGGAGATCGCGATGAAGACCTTTTGGCTGTTCCTGCTGTACCTGTTCATCGCGCTGATCACCATCGTGCTCGGCGTGATCCTCGGCGACTACGCCTCCTGGTATTTCGCGTGGATCGTGGGCACGGTGATGATCGTGCTGGTATCGGCCGCCGGCGGAGCCTGGCTGGACACCCAGGACGAGGACCAGGCGCCGACCAGTTGAGGTTCCCGCGTCAAGGATTGCCGGCTAACTTGCATCGCGGACGGCCTCGCTCCAGCGGGCCACCGGGCCGCGCCAGGCGATGCGCCCGCCCTCCAGCACCGCGACCTCGTCGACCAGCGCGGCCAGCGCGCCCAGGCGGTGCGAGATCAGCAATACCGAGCGCCCGCGCATGGCCTCGGCCAGGGCCTCGTACAGCTCGCGCTCGGTGTTCGCGTCCAGCGCGTCGGCCGGCTCGTCCAGCAGCAGCACCGGCGCATCCTTGAGCAGCGCGCGCGCGATGCCCAGGCGCCGCGCCTGCCCGCCCGACAGGAGCGTGCCGCCCTCGCCCAGCGGGCTGAGGTAGCCCTCGGGCAGGGACTCGATGAACTCGTGCAGCTGCGCCGCGCGGCAGGCGGCGTGCACCTGCGCGGGCGTGGCCTCGGGACGCGCCAGCAGGAGGTTGTCCAGCACCGTGCCGTGGAACAGGTAGTCGTCCTGCCCGACCACCGCGAACAGGCCGCGTGCCTCGTCGCCGCGCAGCTCGCGCAATTCGCGCCCGCCGATGCGCAGGCTGCCCTGCTGGTACTCGCGCAGGCGGGTCAGCACCTGCAGCAGGCTGCTCTTGCCGGCGCCGCTGGCTCCGACCAGCGCCAGGCGCGCGCCCGCGGCCAGCTCCAGATCCAGCCCGTCGAGCACCCAGGGGCTGCCCTCGGCGTAACGCATGCGCAGGCCGCGAAACTCCAGCGTGGCGTCCCGCGGCAGCTCGGCCGGGGCCTCGGGCTCGGGCACCGCGGCCGGGGTATCGGCCAGCTCGAACACCCGCCGCGCGGCGGCCAGCATTTCGCCCAGCATCTGGAAGGCCAGGGGCAGCGGGGCCACGGCCTCGAAGGCTCCCAGCGCGAACAACGCCAGCATCGGCAACTGCGCCGGGGGCATGCGCCCCGAGGCCACCGCCGGCAGCAGCAGGACCAGGGCCGACCAGACGGCCAGGTTGGCGCACAGCCCGACGGCCGCGCCCGAAAGCCCCGCCAGGTCGCTGAGCCGGCGCTGGTGTTGCAGCAAGTCGGCACTGGCCCGGTCCACCCGGCGCAGCGCCCGGGCCTCGGCACCGTACACCCGCAGCTCCAGCGCCCCGGCCAGCGCGTCGGCCACCTCCACGCGCAGCAGGCTTCGCTGCAACAGCGCCGCGGCGGCCGGCTCGCGCCCGCGTTGCCAGGCCCACCACGGGACGGCCAGGCCGGCCAGTGCCAGCCAGGCACCCAGCAGCAGCGCCAGCGGCGGGCTGAACAGCGCCACGGCGGCCAGCATGCCCAGGCTGGCCACGGCCGCCACCCCCGCCGGAAGCAGCAGGCGCAGGTAGACCTGGTTCAGGGTGTCGATGTCGGCCTGCATGCGCGACAGCAGGTCGGCGCTGCGCAGCAGGTCCAGCCGCGCCGGAGCCAGGGGCTCGATGGCCAGGTACAGCCACACCCGCAGGCGCGCCAGGATGCGAAAGGTCGCCTCGTGCGTGAGCAGGCGCTCCACGTAGCGCCCGCCGGTGCGCGCGATGGCCAGGCCGCGGATCAGCGCGGCCGGCGTGAAATAGTCGAACACCGCGCCGGAGGCTCCGGCCAGGGCCATGGCGGCGATGAACCAGCCGGACACGGCCAGCAGCCCGACGTTGGCCAGCAGCGCCAGCAGCGCCACCGCGGCACCGGCCAGCATCCAGCGGGCTTGCGGCGCCATCAGGCGCAGCAGGCGCGACAGGTCGCGGCGCCCCGCCCCGCGCGGCGGAGCGGGCGGCTGGCTGCCGGGTGGGGGCGGATTCATGCGGCACCGCCCTGCTGCGCGCGCAGCAGGCGTGCGTAGGCGCCGCCCGCCGCCGCCAGCTGCTCCGGGCGGCCCTGCTCGACCACGCGTCCCGCCTCCAGCACCACCACGTGGTCGGCCAGTTCCAGGGTGCGCAACCTGTGGCTGGCCATGAGCACCGTGCGCCCGCGCACCACGACGCGCAGCGCCTCGAGCACCTGCTGCTGGGCCTCGGCGTCCAGGCTGGCGGTGGGCTCGTCGAGCAGCAGCAGCGGTGCGTCGCGCAACAGCGCACGCGCCAGGGCCAGGCGCTGCACCTGGCCGCCGGACAGGCCCGCCCCGCGCTCGCCCAGCAGGGTGTCGAAGCCCTGGGGCAGCGCATCGATGAAACCTTCGGCTCCGGCCGCGCGGGCGGCAGTGCGCAGCGATTCCAGCTCGGCCCCGGGGCGCGCCAGGCGCAGGTTGTCGGCGATGCTGGCGGCGAACACATGGGCGCGCTGGGGCACCAGCGCGAGGCCGCGCAGCCAGGCTTCCTGGTCGAAGGACTCCAACGGCCCGCCATCCACCTCGATGCGCCCGCGCTGGGCGCGCGCCAGCCCGAGCAGCAGGGCCAGCACCGTGGACTTGCCGGCTCCGCTGGCGCCCACCAGCGCGGTGACCCGCCCGGCGGCCGCCTCGAAACTGCAGCCTCGCAGCGCCTCGCGCCCGTCCTCGTAGGCGAAGTGCACGTCCTCGAAGCGCAGCGCGGGCGCCCGGGCGGCAGCGGGTACCCGCGCCAGGCTGGCGGACTCGGCTCCTCCCGGCCGCGCCTCGTCGCCCAAGCTTCCCAAGTTGCCCATGGCAGCCGCGGCACCCTCGGCACCCTCGGCACCCGTGGCACCCGTGGCACCCACCATGGAATCGCCCGCGCGGCCGCCGGCAGGAGCCTCCGGCCGCAGTTCGAACACCGGCTGCAGGCGCTGCGCGGCGCCGATGGCGTCCATGCGCAGGTGGTACACGCCGCCCAGGGCGCGCAGCGGGGCGTAGTACTCGGGAGCCAGCAACAGCACGAAAAAGCCCTGCAGGAAATGCATCTGCCCCCACATCAGGCGAAAGCCGATGAGCACCGCCACCATGGCGATGCTCACGGTGGAGAGGAATTCCAGCACCACGGAGGACAGGAAGGCCACGCGCAGCACGCGCATGGTGGCCTCGCGGTATTCCTCGGAGACCTGCTCGACCACCGCCGCCTCGCGCCGGCTGGCGCCCAGCAGGCGCAGGGTGCCCAGCCCCTGCAGGGTGTCCAGGAAGCGTGCCGAAAGGCGCGCCAGGCGCAGCCACTGCTGCTGGTTCATGTCCTCCGCGCCGCGCCCGATCAGCCACATGAACAGGGGAATCAGGGGCGCGGTGAGCAGCAGGATGGTGCCGCTGATCCAGTCCACCGGGAACACCGCGAGCAGGATCGCCGCGGGCACCAGCGCCGTCACCTTGGCGGTGGGCAGGTAGCGCGCGAAATAGGCCTCGAGCGCCTCGATGCCGTTGACCAGGCTGTTGACCAGATCGCCTCGCTGCTGGCCGCGCAGCCACAAGGGGCCCAGGCGCTGGAGGTGCGCCAGCAGTTCACCGCGCAGTTGCTGGCGCAGCGCGGCGCCGGCGCGAAAGGCCACGCGTTCCGAAGCCCGCACCAGCGCGAAACGCAGCACCAGCAGCGGAACCAGGGCCAGCAGCCAGGGCAGCGCCTGGCGCGGGCCCGCATGGTGCTGCACCGCGGAGGCGATCAGCTGCGCGAGCAGCCCCGCCTGCGCCACCACCAGCACGCCCGAGGCCGTGCCCAGGGCCACCGCCTGGCGCAGGGCCGCACGCAGGCGCGGCACGAAGCCGTTCAGCCAGGCCAGCGCGCGGGGATCCCGCGAGGGCGTGGCCTTGGGGGTGGCCGTCGGCGTGGGAGGGGTGAACCTGGGGGCGGTGGAGGACATCGCGGCGACAAGCGCCGCAAGGGGCGCTGCCCAAGCTTACGCGAGCCGGCCGGCAGCGTCGCGGATGCCCGTCAATTCCCGGCGACGTCGCACCGAAACCACCCTGCACGGCGGGCGCGGGGGAAAAACCTCAGGAAAACCCCCTCGGGTTTTGCACGGGCGTGCCGCTGAAGGTACGCTGGGAACCCGCCCTTCCGGGAGCGGAGCGCTTCGGCGGCTCCTCGCGAGCTGCCGAAGCGCTGGATTGCAGCCTGCAGCGCGAGCAACGCCGAGCACGCCGATGCGACGAATCCTCAGGTTCCTGCTGCAGCTCGCCGCCCCCGGGCGCGCGACCAACGCCGAGCTGCGCCGCCGGGTGCGCCAGCTGGAGCTGGAGCGCGCGCGCCTGGAAAGCCTGGTCGAGACCTCTCCCGACGGCATGTGGCTGAAGGACCCGGAGGGGGTCTACCTGCATTGCAACCAGCAGGCCCTGCGCTACATCGGCAAGACCCGCGAGCAGGTGCTGGGGCATCGCGACGGCGATTTCCTGCCCGAGGACATCGCCCGGCGCACCACCGCCGGAGACCTGGAAGCGCTGCGCAGCGGCCAGGAGGTACGCAGCGAGGCCTCGCTGCCCAACCCGGACGGCGGCGACTACGCGCTGGAGGTCCTGAAAATCCCCGTGCCGGCTGCCGGCGGGGGCTACCTGGGCGTACTCGGCGTGGCCCGCGACATCTCCGGGCGCAGGCGCCTGGAAAGCACCATCCGCCTCTGGGCGGAGGCCTTCCGCAACGCCGGCTTCGGGCTGTCCATCTCGGACGCCCGCAGCAACCGCTACCTGGACGTCAACCCCGCCTTCGCGCAGCAGCGCGGCTACACCCGCGAGGAACTGATCGGCCAGCCCGTCACCAGCGTCATCCCCGCCGAGATCCTGCCGCGCTACCTGGCCAACCGGGCGCGCGGCGACGAGCAGGCGCATGCGGTGTACGAATCGCTGGCCCTGCGCAAGGACGGCTCGCGCTTCCCGGTGCTGCTCGACGTCACCGTGGTGTTCGACGAGGCCGGGCGCGCGGAACGGCGCATCGTGTACTCGCTGGACATCAGCGAGCGCATGCGCAGCGAGAACGAGCGCCGGCTGTGGGCGCATACCTTCGAACACGCCGGGTTCGGCGTCGCGGTATCCGACGTGCACAGCCACCGCATCGTGGCGGTCAATCGTGCCTACGCGCGCCAGCGGGGCTACGCCGTGGACGAACTCCTGGGCATGTCCCTGGAGCAGCTGTACCCGGCCGATCGGCTCCAGCAGGCGCGCGACATGCTGGAGCGCTCGGCGCAGCAGGGCCACTGCCTGTTCGAGTCCGAGCACCTCACGCGCGGCGGCCAGCGCCTGCCGGTGAGCCTGGACATGACCCTGGTGCACGACGACGAAGGACGCGTGCGCTATCGGGTCGTGTATTCGCAGGACATCACGCGGCGCAGGCAGGCCGAGCGGGAGCTGCGCATCGCCGCGGCCGCCTTCGAGTCCCAGGAAGGCATCGTGGTCACCGACGCGCTGGGCAGCATCCAGCGGGTGAACTCGGCCTTCTCGCGCATCACCGGCTGGAGTTCCGCCGAGGCCATCGGCCGCCACCCGGCCATGCTGCGCTCGGAGCATCGCCGCGGCGGCCTGGGCTCGGGCCCCTTGCGCGGCCTGGCGCGCAACGGCTACTGGAGCGGCGAGATGTGGAGCCGGCGCAAGGACGGCGAGGCCTTCCTGGCCCGGGTGGCCATCTCCGCCGTGCGCGACGACGCCGGCGCGGTGCTGCACTACGTGGGCACCATGACCGACATCACCGAGGAGCGCGAGGCCAAGCGCAAGGCCGAGCGCCTGGCGCGCCATGACGCCCTCACCGACCTGCCCAACCGCCAGTACCTGCGCGAACTCACCGGCGCCGCGCTGGCGCGGGCGCGCAAGAGCGGTGAGCTGGGGGCCTTGATGATGCTGGACGTGGACCACTTCGCCCTGCTCAACGCCGCCCACGGGCACCGCCACGGCGACCTCGTGCTGGTGGAACTGGCCCGGCGCCTGCGCCTGGCGCTGCGCCCCGGCGACGCCCTGGGCCGATTCACCGGGGACAAGTTCCTCGTGCTGCTGGAAGGCCTCGGCGCGCAATGGATGCACGCCACGCATCGCGCGGGAGCCACCGCGGCGCAGTTGCGCGAGGCGGCCGCCGCCCCCTTCGAGTGGCCGGACAGGCGCATCCCCGGGGTCGGCCTGAGCATCGGCCTGAGCCTGTTCGGCCCCGACACCGAGGCCAGCCTGGACAGCGACGCCCTGCTCGCCCAGGCCGAGACCGCCAAGTACCGGGCGCAACAGGGCGGGCGCAACATCACCAGGGTGTTCGAGCCCTCCATGCAGGCCGAACTCGACGCGCGCAGCCGCCTGATCGAGGACCTGCGCGCGGCCATCGCCCAGCGCCAGCTGCTGCTGCATCTGCAACCCCAGGTGGACGGCGGCGGCGAGGTGCGGGCGGCGGAGGCCCTGGTGCGCTGGCAGCACCCCACCCGCGGCCTGCTGCCCCCCGACGGATTCATCGGTGTGGCGGAGGAGACGGGCCTGATCGACGACCTGGGTCGCGAGGTGTTGCGCATGGCCTGTGCGCAGATCGCCGCCTGGTCGCGCCAGCAGGCCACGCGCGAGCTCTCGCTGTCGGTCAACGTCAGTCCGCTGCAGTTCCGGCGCGAGGACTTCGTGGCCGAGATCCTCGACGCGGTGGCCGGCTCGGGCATCGACGCGCAGCGCCTCAAGCTGGAGCTGACGGAGAGCATGGTCATGGACGACCTGGACGACGCGGTGCACAAGCTCGGGCTGCTCAAGAGCCACGGCCTGCGCATCGCGCTGGACGACTTCGGCACCGGCAGTTCCTCGCTGTCCTACCTCACCCGGCTGCCGCTGGACCAGCTCAAGATCGACAAGGCCTTCGTGCACAAGCTTCCCGAAAGCCGCAGCGACGCGCTGGTGGCGCAGACCATCATCGCCATGGCCAAGGGCCTGGGCCTGGAGGTCGTGGCCGAGGGCGTCGAGACCCCCGCGCAACTGGCTTTCCTGCGCGGGCACGGCTGCGACCTGTACCAGGGCTACCTGCTGGGGCGCCCGGTGCCCATCGAGCAGTTCATGGGCTCCGCGGCCTTGCGGGTGAATTAGAGAGCTTTCACGCATTTGAAGTACATAAAGTCTACAATAATGACGTTTCGTACTTCATTTACAGCGTAAAGCCGCGACCCCCTTCGCGTTTGAAGTACAGGAACTTTCTTGTATAGTCTTTTTGTACTTCAATCAGGAGTCACCCAAAGAGGCATTCAGGCATGGAATCACTGGAGCTAGCCGCCGTCCGGGAATCGCTGCAGACCCGCTTGCTCGTCGAATTGATGAGCAATGCCATGCACAAGGAACTCGTGCTCAAAGGCGGCATGGCCATGCGTGCCGTACATGGAAGCGTCCGTTACACCAAGGACATTGATCTCGACGCCGATTTGAAATTCTCCCGTGCCAGAGTGCACGGAATCGTTCAACGATCCATCCAGCGTGCACTTTCCGCCGGGCTGATCGACAACCCCACGGTCACTGAGCCGAAGCAGACCGAGACCACCATGCGCTGGAAGATTGTCGGCACGCAACCCGGTGGCCAAGCGCCGGTGAACCTCACGGTCGAGGTCTCCCGACGCACGGCACTGCTCGGGGGTCGGGTAGTCGAAATCCCGCTGAACCCTGAACACATGGCTGGAAATGGCGTCAGAATCCAAGTGCTCGACTCCCAGGCCATTGCCGTCACCAAAGTGTTGGCGCTGACAGATCCCAAACGCATGGCGCCACGGGATCTCTATGACCTGCACGTGCTTATTCAGGCCCGAGTCGACGAACCGGCGGCCCTGCTGGCCAGCCTGCCTGATGCAGGCGAGCGTCTGCCGCAGGCATTGACCGAGCTTTGGCCAAAAATTGAGTCCATGTCCTTCGACCAGTTCCGATCCGAAGTCACTCCCTACCTTCCGCTCCACGTGGCACAGGCCATTGACGAAGCGGCCTTCGACGATATGCGCCTCGATGTCGGAACCCAAGTCGAGAAATGGTTGCTTGCCGCCACCGGGAAGACGTCGACGCGTGAAGGTCCGGTCCCCGCAAGGAAGCCGCGACCATGAGCAAGCGGACTCCACGCCTATCCAGGCCCGAGGGTGCTCCCGAGCATCGACGGGGCATGGAATGGAAGTTTGCGTTGCTGGGTGGACTCGCAGCTGCCGGGAGCCCGCGCGTTTTCACGGCCGCGGAATTCGAGAGCTTCGTCCAGCGCTACCGGCCGGGCGCAGCCCCCGGCACGGCACGTTCCATGGTCAGATCTCTGGCCCAAGCCGGCGCCCTGCGCGTTGTCTCCAACGGCCTGTTCCTCAACCGCCGCACAACGCCACCTGCTGAACTGCAGGAAGCTGCCGCGCACATACGCGCCGGCGCGATCGTCTCCTTGCAGTCGGTCCTGGGCGAGGTGGGATTCCTCAACAACCCTGCCGGGATCGTCGTTGCCGTGCTCCCCAGCTCCGCTACGAAACGGCCCCGCCTCGGAGAAGTGCACACTTCCGGCGGCTACGTGTTCCGCTTCCACGGCTTGGCCGAGCACTTCTTCCCACAAACGGAAGATCAGCGCTTTCAGATGCTCCAGCCGGGACGGCACTGCGCCATGTTCCGCCCGGAAGCCGCATTGCTGCAATGGCTGCATCTGGCGCGAATGCTGCGCAGCTCCCTGACACCCCCCCCCGCGGACGTCGACATCGAAACCCTCGACCTGACACTGCTCGACGAGCTCGCCGCGCGATGGCAGTTGACACAAGCCCTCGCGCAGTGGTCGGCGCACGTCCGAGACGCCGACTTCGGGCAGGAATCCGATACAACCGAGGCACGCAGATCCACCCGCAGCCAGCCGACGATCGATGACGCCGCAGCCGCTCGAACCCGATTGATGGCGCGGCGAGCCTCTTGACCTGCCCGAAGCTCAGGCCGCCGCACGGCGGGAGAGTTCTCGGCACGCCATGACCTCCGCGCTCACCGCGTCAGCGGCAGCCGCACCTCGGCCTTGACCTCCTTGAGCACGATGCTCGAGCGCACGTGGGTGACGCCGGGCAGGCGGAACAGCACCTGGTGCTGGAAGCGCTCGTAGCTCTCGATGTCGGGCTGGGCAATGGTCAGCAGGTAGTCCGCCTGGCCGGTGGTCGACAGGCAGCGCACGATCTGCGGCACCGCCAGCACCGAGCGCTCGAAGTCCTCCACGATGCTCTCGCTGTGCCGGCTCAGGTTGATCTCGGCCACCACCAGCAGGTGCAGGCCGACCTTCGCGCGGTCCACCAGCGCCGTGTAGCCGCGCACCACCCCGCTGGCCTCCAGCTCCTTCACCCTGCGCCAGCAGGGCGTGCTGGACAGGCCGACCTTGTCCGCCAGCTGCTGCACGGTCTGGCGCGAATCCCTTTGCAGCTCCTCGAGAATGCGCAGACTGTAGGCATCGAGAACAATTTGCTCGCTCATACCCCACCCCAAGAAATTCCTTCCCGATTCTGCTCCTGAATCGGTGAATCCGGAAAGGTATTTTCTCGGGCAAGGCACTATGGTTCCTCTGCTCTCCTCGAGGCCGCCATGTCCACCGTCCTGCCCGCAGCTTCCCCCGCCGATTCCTCCCCTGTCGATCCGTCCCCTGCCGACGCCTCGGCGCGCGCGCCCTCCGACACCTCCCTGCGCCGCGACTATCAGCTGCGCGACGCGTTGCTGGCCTCGCGTGGACGCGTGCTGCTCACCGGCACGCAGGCCCTGGTGCGCCTGCTGCTGATGCAACGCGCCAGCGACGCCGAGCGGGGCCTGGACACGCGCGGCTTCGTCAGCGGCTATCGCGGCTCGCCGCTGGGCATGGTGGACCAGGAGCTCTGGCGCGCCCAGGGCGAACTCGACGCCGCCGGCGTGCGCTTCGTGCCCGGCGTGAACGAGGAGCTCGCGGCCACCCAGGTGCTGGGCACGCAGCGCGTGGAGACCGACCCCGAGCGCACCGCCGCCGGCGTGTTCGCCATGTGGTACGGCAAGGGCCCCGGCGTGGATCGCGCCGGCGACGCGCTGCGCCACGGCAACGCCTACGGCTCCTCGCCGCACGGCGGCGTGCTGGTGGTGGCGGGGGACGACCACGGCTGCGTGTCCTCCTCCTTCCCACACCAGAGCGACCTCGTGCTGCAGGGCATGGGCATGCCGGTGGTGGCGCCTTCCAGCGTGGCGGAGTACCTCGAATTCGGCCTGTACGGCTGGGCGCTGTCGCGCTATTGCGGCGCCTGGGTGGGCATGACCGCCCTGTCCGAGGTGGTGGAAAGCCGCGCCAGCGTCGACCTGGACCTGCTGCAGGCCCGCCGCGTGGCCTGGCTGGACGCGGCCGGCGTGGCCGCCGCCACCGGGCACCAGGCGCCGGCCGACGGCCTGCATTACCGCTGGCCCGATCTGCCCTCGCTGCGCATCGAGACCCGCCTGGCCGACAAGCTGCAGGCGGCGCGGGCCTTCTCCCGGGTCAACAGCATCGACCGCGAGCTCATCCGCAGCGAACACGCCCGCGTGGGCATCGTCACCTGCGGCAAGGCCCACCAGGACCTGATGGAAGCCTTGCGCCGCCTGGAGATCAGCCCGCGCATGCTGGCCGAGGCGGGGGTGCGCCTGTACAAGGTGGGCCTGTCCTTCCCGCTGGAGTCGACGCGCGCGCTGGAGTTCGCGCGCGGCCTGGACGAGCTGCTGGTGGTGGAGGAAAAGGCCCCGGTGGTCGAGACCCAGCTGCGCGAGCTGCTGTACAACCAGCCGGCCGGGCAGCGCCCCGCGATCATCGGCAAGCACGACCGCGACGGCCGTGCGCTGGTGGCCGCCACCGGGGAGCTGCGGCCATCGCGTCTGATCGAGCTGCTGGCCGACTGGCTGGTGCGCCACTTCCCCGACCAGGCCACCTTCAACGACCACCGTCGCCACGTGCGCGACTTCCTGCCCGCGCAACTGCCGGCCAGCCCCGTGGACGGGCTGCGGCGCATTCCCTATTTCTGCGCCGGCTGCCCGCACAACACCTCCACCCGCGTGCCCGAGGGCTCCTCGGCGCGCGCCGGCATCGGCTGCCATTTCATGGCCAGCTGGATGAACCGCGACACCGAGGGCCTGATCCAGATGGGCGGCGAGGGCGTGGACTGGGTGTCGCACTCCATGTTCACGCGCGCGCCCCACGTGTTCCAGAACCTCGGCGACGGCA
>JAKBBK010000073.1 GCA_021808525.1 Pseudomonadota bacterium | reverse complement strand
GTCTGGGAAGGGGTTGAGCGATGTCGGGAGTCAGCGGTCTGGTCAGCAACGCCCTCACCGGGCTGGAGGCGGCGCTCAACGCCCTGCAGGTGACGGGCAACAACATTTCCAACGTCAACACGCCGGGTTACAGCCGCGAGCAGGTGGTGCAGACCACGCAGCCGGCCAGCACCTACGGCGGGCTGTACCTGGGCAACGGCACGGACCTGACCACGGTCACGCGCAGCTACAGCAACTACCTGCAGACCCAGGTCTGGAGCACCACCTCCAGTCTCAGCGGCGCGGGCACGCTGAACACCGAATTGCAGTCCCTGGTGAACCTGGTCAGTGGCAATCAGTCGGGCCTGAGCACGTCCATCAACCAGTTCTTCGCCAGCGGGGTGGCCCAGGTGGCGGCCAATCCCTCCGACATCCCCTCGCGCCAGGCCTTGATCAGCCAGGCGCAGACCCTGGCGCAGACCCTGGGCAATGCGGGCGCCCAGTTGCAGGCCGAGTCCAGCGGCGTGAACCAGCAGATCGGGCAAAGCATCGTCAGCATCAATTCGCTGACCCAGCAGATCGCCCAGCTCAACGTGCAGATCAACTCGGCGACCTCGAGCAACAGCCACCCCAACACCCTGCTCGATCAGCGCGACCAGCTGATCACCCAGTTGTCCGGGCAGCTCGGGGTCAGCGTGCTGCAACAGGGCAACTCCCTCAACGTGTTCACCAACAGCGGACAGGTGCTGGTGGCGGGCAGCCAGTCCTACGCGCTGACCACGGCCAGCAATCCCTACGACCCCTCGCAGACCGAAGTGGCCTATGCCAGCAACGGCGCCATCCTGTCGCAAAGCCTGCAGGGCGGCGCGCTGGGTGGGCTGCTGCAGTTCCGCGGCCAGGTGCTGCAGCCCGCGCAGGACAGCCTCGGGCGCATCGCCGATGCCTTGGCGCAGTCGATGAACCAGCAGCAGGCGCAGGGGCTGGACCTGAACGGCCAGCTGGGCAGCGCGATGTTCGCCTCGGGTCCGGTGCAGGTGCTGGCCAACAGCGCCAATACCGGCACGGCCAGCGTCAGCGGATCCATCCTGAACGCCAGCCAGCTCAGCGGGGACAACTACCAGCTCAAGTTCGACGGCACCAGCTGGAGCGCCACCGACCTGACCACCGGTCAGGCCACGAGCCTGACGCAGAGCAGCTCGGGCGGGGTCACCACGCTGAGCTTCGCGGGCGTGCAGGTGGCCGTCAGCGGGGCCGCCGCGGGCAACACCTTCGAGGTGCTGCCCACGCGCCTGGGCGCGGTGAATTTCCGTTCCCTGCTCACCGACCCGAAGTCCATCGCCGCGGCCTCCCCCTATGTCAGCAGCGCCGGGCAGATCGTCTCGGGCAGCCTGCAGGACAGCAACCTGGGCAACCTCGCGCTTTCCGGTGGGCAGTACGCCTCGGGAAGCGCCGGCGCGATCGTGGTCTCCGGGGTCAACGTGCCCACGGCCTTGCAGATCACCCTCAGCAGCGGAGGCACCAGTGGCTCCAGCGTGGGCTTCATCGTCACGCAACCTGGCTCGAGCACGGTGCTGGCCAGCGGAAGCGTCTCGCTGGGCGGCAGCGGCACGACCCTCGACGTGGCCTATGGCTCGAACCCGCCCGGAGGCTATTGGAGCGTGAACCTGAGCGGCAACGTCGCGGTGTCGGGCGATGCCTTCAGCCTCAGCCCCGGAGGCCCCGGCAACGGCGGCAACGCCCGCGCCATGGCCGCGCTGCAGAGTGCCGACACCCTGGGCAACGGCACGCTGTCGCTGCAGGGCGCCTACACCCAGCTGGTGGGCCAGGTCGCCTCCCAGGGCAACCAGGCGCAAAGCGCGCTCAGCGCGGCCACCGCCGTGGCCCAGCAGGCGGGCAGCGCGCAGCAGTCGGTGTCCGGGGTGAACCTCGACCAGGAGGCCGCGCGCCTGATGCAGTACCAGCAGGCCTACCAGGCGGCGGCCACGGCCATCCAGATCGGCGGCAGCCTGTTCCAATCGCTGATCACGGCGGTGCAGTCCGCCTGAGCGGCGATCGCGGGAGCCTTCGATGCAGATCATCAGCAGCAACCAGTTCTACGCCGCCAGCCTGGGCGGCATCCTGCAACAGCAGACCCTGCTCGGCACCCTGAGCCAGCAACTGTCCACGGGCAACGCGCTGGTCAACCCCTCGGCGCAGCCGGTGGCCGTGGCGCAGAACGTCTCTCTGACGGCGCAGATCGGGCAACTGGCGGGATTCAGCCAGAACGGCAGCAGCGCGCAGCAGTCGCTGCAACTGGAGAGCTCCACGCTGCAAAGCGTGGGAACCCTGGTGCAGCAGGTGCGGCAGCTGGCGCTGCAGATGAACAACGGCACCGTCGACGCCCAGCAACTGCAGAACGCCTCCACCACCATGCAGGGCTACCTGCAGCAACTGGTGCAGTACGGCAACACGCAGGACGGCCAGGGCAACTACGTGTTCGCCGGCAGCCAGACCCAGACCCAGCCCTTCGTGCTGCAGTCCAACGGCCAGGTGCTCTACCAGGGCGACGGCGCCCAGAACCAGCTGGCGCTGGGCCCCAGCCTGAGCACGGCCATCGGCGACCCGGGCAACGCGGTGTTCATGAACATCCCCGGCGGCAACGGCACCTTCAGCGTGTCGGCCAGCGGCACCAATGCGGGCGGAGCCACCGCCGGGCCCGGCACGGTGAACAACCCCTCGCTGGCCCAGCAATTGCTGACCGTGGGAGGCACCGAGTACCAGATCAGTTTCAGCGCCGCGCCCAGCGGAGGCGGCCTGGTGGTTTCGGTGAGCAGCGGCAGCGGCGCGGCCTTCGCGGCCTCGGGCGTGGTGTCCAGCGGAAGCTTCAGCTCGGGCATGAGCATCGGCCTGCCCCCCGGCGCGAACCCGGCCATCGAGGTGCCGATCCTGGGGGCTCCGGCCCCCGGCGACAGTTTCACCATCGCCGGCTCGAAGCCGCAGAGCCTGTTCGCGAGTTTCCTGGACCTGCAGCAGGCCTTCAGCGGCAGCGGGCCCAGCAGCGGCTCCAGCGCGCGTCGCGCGCAGGCCATCTCCGACACCCTCGCCAGCCTGGACCAGGCGCAGACGGTGCTGCTGGGCACGCAGTCGGCGATCGGCAGCCGATTGCAGCAGGTGCAGGCCGTGCAAAGCCAGAATTCCAGCGTGACCCTGCAGCTGCAGACCCAGCAGACGGCCATCGCCAGCATCAACTATCCGGCCACCATCTCGCAATACGAGCAGAGCCTGACGGCCCTGCAGGCCTCGGAAAGCGCCTTTTCCCAGTTGCAGGGATTGAGCCTGTTCAAGTATCTCTGAGCGCCCCCGGGCCGGGGCCGCGCCCCGCCCGCCCGCCGCGGAGAACGCCTCCTGTCGCCCGGGCAGGCCAGGGGCCTCCACTATGATCGTCGCATCCGGAAACGCGACCGTGGCTGCGCGCGCAGTCTTTCGATGGGAACGCCATGACTTCGACGAATGACGACATCAACAACCTCATCTTTCCGCGTCTTCGGCATCCCTACTACATCTTCGCCCCCTTCTACTCACGAACCTCGGCGGGCATCCGCGTCCTGCACCACCTGTGCCACAGCCTCAACGAGAGCGGAGAGCGGGCCTACCTGATTCTCCCGGCCGCGGTGCCGCCGGGCACGGGCGTCAACCCCGATCTGCGCACGCCCCTGCTCACACGAGAGCAGATCGCCGCGGATTTCGAGGCCGGGCGCACGCCCGTCATGGTCTATCCCGAGACCCTGCGCGGCAATCCCTTCGCGGCCCCGCTGGTGGTTCGCTACCTGCTCAACCTGCCCGGTGCGCTGGGCGGCGATGCCGAATTCCCGGCCTCCGAATACTGCGTGGGCCACACCGACATCCTGAGCCGCTCGGTGCCCAAGGCGCTGTGCACCCTGTTTCTGCCGGTATCCGACCCGAACCAGTTCCGGCCCGACCCCTCGGTGCGGCGCCAGGGCACCTGCTTCTACGCCAGCAAGTACCAGTTGCTGCACCGGGGCACGCTGCTGGAGGTCACCAGGAACAGCACGGAGATCCTCAGCGACCTGGGCGGCACCTTCAAGCTGAATCGCCCGATCCAGACCCGGGAACAGATCATCGCGCTGTTCCAGCGCAGCGAGGCGTTCTATTGCTACGAGAACTCCTCCCTCGCACTCGAGGCGCTGCTGTGCGGCTGTCCGGTGGTGTTCCTGCCCAACCCCCACCTCAAGTCCAGCTTCGCCGGCGAGGAGTTCGGCAACGACGGCATCGCCTGGGGCACCTCGCCCGAGGCCCTCGAGCACGCGCGCAGCACCGTGCACCTGGTTCGACAACGCTATGCCTCGCTGCTGCAGCGCTTCGAGGAGCAATTGCGTGAATTCGTCGCCCGAACCCAGCGCATCGCGGCCGGCACGCCCTACAAGACCCCGATCGCGGTAGCGCACCTGGCCTCGGCGCAGCCGGCATCCCCCCTGCCGGCGCCCGGCGCGGCACCCGCGCCCGCGGCCCCGCCGCTGCAGCCCTGGCTGCCCGCGCACCGCCTGCTGCCCCAGGAGTTCAGCTGGGCCCAGGAAAGCTGCAGCACCTGGGAGCCGGCGCAGACTCCCGGCCTGGCGCTGGCCATGATCGCCACGCGCGCGGACATGCCCGGCAAGACCACGCAGCAGGCGGTGGCCGGCCAATGGCCCACCGGCAAGCCGATGCGCCTGCTGCTCATCGACGGCTCCGGCGGCGCCGCCGAGGCCATCCAGGCCGCCGACCGCGCACTGCTCGACTCCGGCGAATCCTGGCTGGGCCTGATCGACGCCGAGGACATGATCGCCCCCGACGCGCTGTTCCGGATCCAGCATGCGCTTCGTCTGCACCCCGAATGGCGCCTGCTGTACACCGACGAGGACGGACTCAGCGCCGACGGTCAGCACCTCAACCCGCACTGCAAGCCGGACTTCAACCTGGACTACCTGCGCAGCCTCCCCTACATCGGAGGCCTGATGCTGGTGCGTCGCGATCTGTTCGAGGCCCTCGGGGGCTTCGATGCGCACTGCGAGGGCGCCGAGGACTACGACCTCGCGCTGCGGGCCTGGGAGCGACTGCAGGCCGAGGGCATCGCCGAGTCGGCCATCGGCCATGTGCCCGAGGTGCTGTACCACCGGCGCACCGGATCGGGGCACACGCGCAAGAGCGTGCCCGAGATCCTGAGCATGGGCCAGAAGGTGCTGCAGGCGCATTTCGACCGACTGGGCATCGCCGCGCGGGTCGAGGGCGGGCCCTTCCCGCCGGCCTACCGCGTGCGCTGGCCGCTGCCCGAGCCGCGCCCGCTGGTGTCGATCCTCATTCCCACGCGCGACCAGCTGCCGATGCTGCAGCGCTGCATCGAATCGGTGATCGAGAAGACCCGCTACCCGGCCTATGAGATCCTGATCATCGACAACGACAGCCGGGCCGACGACGCCATGCGCTACCTGGCCGCGGTGGAGTCGCGCGAGGCGGAACTGGGAGGTCGCCTGCGGGTGCTGCGCGCGCCTGGAGAATTCAATTTCTCGGCCATGAACAACCTGGCCGCCCGCTGCGCGCGCGGCGAGTTCCTGCTGCTGCTCAACAACGACACCGCCGCGCTGCACGAGGACTGGCTGGACGAACTCATGGCCCATGCGGTGCGACCCGACGTGGGCGCGGTGGGGGCCAAGCTGCTGTTCCCGGACGGCAAGATCCAGCACGCCGGGGTGATCCTGGGCATTCGCGGGCCCGCCGAGCACCCCTTCCTGGGGCGCGCGCCGGAGGATCGGGGTTATTTCGGGCGGGCGCAGCTGGTCCAGGACCTCAGCGCCGTCACCGGAGCCTGCCTGCTCGTGCGCAAGAGCCTGTACGAGCAGCTGGGCGGCCTCGACGAGAAGGCCTTCAAGGTGTCCTACAACGACATCGACCTGTGCCTGCGCGTACGCGCCGCCGGCCTGCGCGTGGTGTTCACCCCCTACGCGCTGATGATGCACGAGGGATCGGCCAGCCAGCGCGGCAAGGTCGAGGAAAAGCCCGACGAGGCCAAGCAGAAGCGCTTCGCCTCCGAACGCGAGGCCATGTACGACAAATGGCTGCCGGTGCTGGCCCGCGACCCGGCCTACAACCGGCACCTCAGCCTGGCCACCACCGAATTCCTGCTCGACGACCAGGCCCCGCTGGCCTGGGACCCCGAGTGGCGCCCGCGCCCGCGCATCCTGGTGCACCCGGCCGATCGCGAGGGCTGCGGCGAGTACCGCATCATTTCCCCGCTGCGTGCGCTCAATCGGGCCGGACTGGCGCAGGGCTGGGAAACCATGCGCCTGTTCCATGCGCCGGAAATGCAGCGCATCGACGCCGACAGCCTGGTAGTGCAGCGCCAGATGGAGTGGCCGCAGATCGAGGCCCTGGAGCGCAACGCGCGCCTGACGCGGGCCTTCCGGGTGTTCGAGATCGACGACCTGATCACCAACCTGCCGGTCAAGAGCGTGCACCGCGCGCATATCCACAAGGACATCGCCAAGCGCTTCCGCAAGGCCGCGGGCCTGTGCCACCGCCTGGTGGTGGCCACCGAGCCGCTGGCCAAGGCCTACGCCGGATTCAGCGACGAGGTGCTGGTGTGCCCCAACTACCTGGAACGCGCCCGCTGGGGCGCCTTGCGGCCGGCACGCGCCGAGCGCAAGCGCCTGCGCGTGGGCTGGGCCGGAGGCGTGGGCCACAGTGGAGACCTCGAGCTCATCGTGGAGGTGGTGCGCGAGACCGCCGCGCTGGTGGACTGGGTGTTCTTCGGCCTGTGTCCCCCCGAGCTCAAGGACGTGGTGCGGGAATTCCATCCCGGAATTCCCCTGGACCAGTACGCCCCCAAGCTGGCCGAGCTGGACCTGGACCTGGCGGTGGCACCGCTGGAGCACAACGCCTTCAACGAGGCCAAGAGCCATCTGCGCCTGCTGGAGTACGGGGTGCTGGGCTATCCGGTGATCTGCTCGGACATCACGCCTTACCAGGGGGACTTTCCCGTCGTGCGCGTGCCCAACCGCTTCCGCGACTGGGTGCGGGCCATCCAGGACGCGGTGGGCGAACCCCGGGCCTTGCGCGCCCAGGGCGATGCGCTGCGGGACAAGGTGCTTGCGAACTGGATGCTGGAGGACCACCTGGACATGTGGATGCGCGCCTGGACGCGTTGAGGCGCCTGGGCCGGGGAGCCGGGTCCGGTGGATTCGGTCCGGCGCATGGTTCGCGGTCCCCGGGCCTGCTAGCATCCCGAGGCATCCGCGGCTTGCCGCACGAGCAGCATGTCCAGCCAGCAATCCCCGATGGAATCCACCACGACTCCCGCATCCACGGCCGCCGATGCCGCGCCCGGCGAGAACTACGCGCACATCGCCCGCCAGCCGATCCTGGACCGTCAGCAGCACATCATCGGCTACGAACTGCTGGCGCGCGAAAGCGCCACCAGCACGCAGGCGCCGACCCAGCACACGCGCGCGTCCGACACCGCGCTGCTGTTCCACGCGCTGTCGAGCATCTCCTCCGAGAACCTGTTCGGCGACAAGCTGGCGTTCATCAACGTGCGCCTGGAAGACCTGGACGGGGAGCACCTGGAGATCGTGTTCCCCGAGCGCATCGTGCTGGAGCTTCCGCGCGCCGCGGGCGACGATGCCGCGCTGATCGCCGAGGCTGCCACGGCGATGCAGTCGCTGCGCGACAAGGGCTTCCGCCTGGCCGCCGGCGTGCACGCGCTGACCGCGCCCTACACCGCATGGCTGCCGCTGCTGAGCTACGTGCAGATCGACGTGCAGGCCTTGCCGGCGGGCGTGCTGCCGATGCTGGTCAAGCGCATGGGAGCCTTTCCCAAGCTGCAGATCCTCGCCGAGAAGGTCGAGACCCCGGAGAACTTCAAGGAGTACTTCGACGCCGGCCTGCACCTGTTCCAGGGCTATTACTTCGCGCGACCGCAGACCGTCAGCGCGAAGGTGGTCAATCCCGCCTATGCCACCGTGCTGCGCCTGATCGACCTGGTCAACAAGCACGCGGAGGTGCCGGCCATCGAGGAGGTGCTCAAGCAGGACCCCACGCTGTCCTTCAAGCTGCTGCGCTACATCAATTCCTCGGGCTTCGGCCTCATGACCGAGATCACCTCCTTCCGCCACGCGGTGGTGATCCTGGGCTACAAGAAGCTGCTGCGCTGGCTGGTGCTGCTGCTGGCCATCACCCCGGGCAGCAGCGCGGCGTCGAGCCAGGCGCGCGTGGCGATCACCCGCGGACGCATGCTGGAACTGCTGGCGCAGGGGCAGATGTCGGCCGCGGACTGCGACAACGCCTTCGTGGTCGGCGTGTTCTCCATGCTCGACGCCATGCTGGGCGTACCGCTGGAGCGCGCGCTGCAGGAGATCTCGCTGGCCGATCCGGTCATGCAGGCCCTGCGCGACCGCCAGGGCCCCTTCGGGCCCTACCTGCGCATCGTGCTGGCCTGCGAGCGCGAGGACTGGGACGAGATCGACCTGCATGCCGGCCTGCTGGGCCTGAGCCAGCGCGCCGTCGCGCTGGCCCACCTGGAAGCCCTGGCCTGGGCGGAGAACCTGGGGCTCTGAGTTCCGGGCAGGCGCCCGCGCGCACGGTCGCGAGGGCGGCCGCCCGGCAAGCACCCGACAGCGCATGCGAGAAATCGTCAACACCCTGTTCCAGGACGGGTTCCGCGTGGCGGCGCGCGCGCACCACACCCTCGAGCGCCTGCAGCGCGCGCGCGAGTTCCTGAACGTGATCGTGCCCGGCGAGGACCAGGAGCACATGTCCATGCTGCTGCACGTGGACGCCGACGAGCAGTTCCTGATCATCGACGAGCTCAACCCGCCGCGCCGCGCCGCCATGCGTCCCGGGGAGGAATTGCTGTGCCTGGGGCGCGCCGGCGGCATGTTCGTCGGCCTGCGCTGCGGCCTGGAAGGCCTGCAGGACTGGGAGGGTTACGGCGCCTTGCGCCTGCGCTGGCCGCACGCGCTGTACCAACTGCAGCGCCGCGCCAACTATCGCGTGCCGGTGCGCCCGGGTGACGTGACGGGACTGGAATTGTTCCGCCGCGGCGCGCGCAGCCTGCAGGCCGAGTGCCTGGACCTCAGCGCCAGCGGCATGCGCCTGCGCGCCCCGGCGCCGGGCGACTTCGACCTGGCGGGCAATGAGTGGATCGAGCGCCTGCAATTCGAGCTGGAGGGCCAGCCCATCGAGTGCGCGGCGCAACTGCGCTTCGTGCGCGTGCCGCGCGCCGCCGTGGGCGAGGCGGCCAACCGCCTGGTCGGCCTGTCGCTGCAGCAGTTGTCCATGCCCCAGCAACGCCTGCTGCAGCGCTACGTCCAGCGTCGCGACCGCGAACTGCTGCGCGACGGGCGGCTTTGAACCCGGGCTGGCCCCGCCCGCGGGCCCGTGGGCCCGTGCGTGGGACTAGCGCGGCTGCACGGAAATGATGCGCTCGGCCCAGGCCGCGTTCACCGGAGCGCAGGCTCCCGGGCCCACCCAGGCGCCCTCGCCCAGCACATGCTCGGGCTCGAACACCTGTTGACGCAGGGTGCCGGCGTGCACGTCGAACAGCACCGGCGCCTGCCGGTGCACGCGCAGCGCCTCGCCAGGCTGCTGGGGCAGCATCACCAGCACGCAGGGCGGCGCCAGGAACAGTTCCGGCTCGTACTCCGCGCCCGCCGCGTAGCGCAGCCCGAAACAGGCCGCATCGCACAACACGAAGGCCAGCTCGGGCAGTTCCAGGGATTGCAGCCACAGGAAAGGACCCTGGGCGGGAACGTGCATGAGCACGAATTCGCGCAACTCCTCGAAGCCCGCCAGCGGCAGGGAGCAGGTCCAGCGTTGCGAGTCGGCGACCTCGACCAGGCCCAGCCGGGTCGCGTGCACGGCCATCAGGTGGACTCCTTCGGCGTCGCGGGCGGCTGCTCCAGCCAGCGCTCCAGCGCGCCGGGGTCGGCGGCCTGGGCCTGCTGGTTCAGGCCCGCCACCATCTCGTAGAGCTCCTCGCGCAGGATGCGCAACTCGCGGGGGCCGTCGATGCCCAGGCGGACCTTGCCGCCGCCGAGTTGCACGACCACGATGCGGATGTCCGTGCCGATCCGGATGGCCTCCCCACTGCGGCGGCTGAGAATGAGCATGTGCCGTGTGTCGAGCCGCCGCGCTCAGGCGCTGCCCAGCGGCTTGGCCTTGCCGGCGCCCAGGGTCTGCCCCCGAGGCCCGTAGACCGCCGCCGACTCGCCCGGGGGAATCGAACGCAGGATGTCCAGCGCGCCGCGGGTGTTGCGGATCAGCGCGGCCACCACGGCGCCGTTGCGCTGGTTGGCCTGCGCGACCGCCAGCGCCAGCTCGCGCAGGCGCTGCGCCCGCGCCGCATCCGGCTCGGGAAGCTCGCGCTGCAGGCTTTCGATGCGTGCGCACAATTCGCTCTTGCGCGCGGCCATCTGCTCGATGCGGGTGGGATCGTGGGATTGCACCAGCGCGTCGAGCTCGGCTTGCAGGAGGTCGCCGAGTTGCTCCAGCAGCAAGGGAAGTTGCGCGCCGTCCCCCTCGGGGACCGCGCCATCCGGCTGCGCGGAGCTCATCGCGAGGATATTCAGGCGCCGCCGCCGGAGGAGCCGGCACCGGCCTGGGCGAGCGCGCGGCTGTCGCGCAGCAGGCCCTGGGCGATCTGGCGCGCGTCCACCGTGTAGCTGCCCGAGGCGATGGCCTGGCGCAGCGAACTCAGGCGCTGGGCGGAGCCCGAGGCCCCCTGAGGGGCCCCCGTTTGCAGCAACTGGCGCGCGGATTCGGAAATCGACACCGTATCCCCCGCGCCGGCGCCCGAAGCGGCCGGTCCCTGCGAAGACGAGGGGCTGCGGCCGGCCTGCACCTGCTGGGCCGGCAGTTCGACGCGCTGCGCGCTGTCGCCTGTCGTCGGGGTGTAGGTGTGCTGGATCGGGTTCATGATCGCCAGATTCTCTCCTGCTGATGGGGGTTACGGCACGCAGTGCGAGAACTTGAGGAACAAATTCACGGTTTGGACGAAATTTTCGGCAAAGCCCCTTGCGGAAGCAAGGCCGGACCCACGTGCAACGGCGGAGGCCCCGACACGGCCGGGGGCGCCGTCCCCTTCGGCCCCTGGACCCCAGGGACTCCGGGTTCCGCGCCCATCGCCGGCTTCGCTGCGCTTGCTCCCGATGCCGCCGACAACGGCTGGCTGGCGGCGCCCAGCTGGGCGTTGGCCTGCCCGGAGCTCGATGCCGTCTGCTCGGCGCCCTGTTCCCGCAGTATGCGCGCGCTGGCCGCCTGGGTCAGCACCAGGATGCTCACGCGCCGGTTGAGCGGGGAATTCGGGTTCGAAGGGTCGAAGGGAGCCGCGGAGCCCATGCCGACCACGCGCAGCACCTTGGCCTCGTCCAGCCCCGATTGCACCAGCACCTGCCGCACCGCATTGGCACGATCCGCGGACAGATTGTAGTTGCTGTAGCCCTTGCCCTGGTTCTGGTAGTTCAGCGCATCGGTATGCCCGGTGATGCTGATCGAGTTGGGCAGGCTGTTGAGAGTGGGCGCGATGTCGTGGAAGATCGCCTGGGCGTAGCTTTGCAACTGCGCGCCGCCGAGACCGAACATCGGGCGCTTGTCGCTGTCGACCACCTGGATGCGCAGACCGTCGCGGGTGATGTCGATCAGCAGCTGGTTGCGGAAGGCGCTGAGCTGGGGATTCACCCGGATCTGCTGGTCCAGGGCTTTTTTCAGGGCTTCCAGGTTGGCGCGGTCGATCTGCTCCTGGCGCACCACCACCGTGGTGGTGGCGTTCGGCCGGACCGTCTGGCCCGGCGTGGCGCCGTTGCGAACCTGCCCCACGGTGCGCGTGAGGTCGGTGCCGCCGCCGTTGAGCACCGAAGTCGCCGAGCCCGCGCCCGGGCCGCCCTGCAGGGCGACCTTGAGCGGCTGCTGGAAATACTTGGCGATGCCCTCCAGCTGCGCCTTCGTGGACGATCCGAGCAGCCACATGAGCAGGAAAAAGGCCATCATCGCGGTCACGAAGTCCGCGTAGGCGATTTTCCACGCCGCCCCGTGGCCGCCCGCGACGACCTTCTTGACCTTCTTGATGACGATCGGCTGCGCCTTGCCGTCGACCATGGCTTACTTCCCCTTCGCGTCGCGCAGGTGGCTTTCCAGCTCGGTGAAGCTCGGGCGCTCGTTGGTGAACAGCACCTTGCGCGCGAACTCCACCGCCACCTGCGGCGGGTAGGCGTTCATGGTCGCCAGCAGCGCGACCTTGATGCACTCGAGCATCTTGGTCGCCTCCTGCGCGCGGTCCTCCATGCGCGCCGCCACCGGCGCCAGGATGGCGTAGCCGATCAAGATACCGAGGAAGGTGCCCACCAGCGCGGCGCCCACCAGCTCGCCCAGCACCGAGGGCGGCTGGGTCACCGAGGCCATGGTGTGGACCACGCCCATCACCGCGGCCACGATGCCGAAGGCCGGCATGCTGTCGGCCGTGCGGCTCATCGCGTGCACGGGAATCTCGGCTTCACGGTGATGGGTCTCGATATTGACGTCCATCAGATTTTCCATCTCCATCACCCCGAGGTTGCCGCCGATCATCAGGCGCAGGTAGTCGGTGATGAATTCCAGGACATGGTGGTCGCGGGCGATGTGGGGGTACTTCTTGAAAATCTCGCTGTTGTGCGGCTCCTCCACGTCGCCCTCGATGGCCATCAGGCCGTTCTGGCGCATGCGCGTGAACAACTCGTTGAGCAGCGACAGCAGCTCCATGTAGGCGGCCTTCGAGTAGGTCGAGCCCTTCATCGCCGTGGGCAGGGCCTTGAGCGTGGCCTTGAACGACTTGGGGAAGGTCGAGGCGAAGAAGGCGCCGAAGGCGCCGCCGCCGATCATCAGGAGCTCGAAGGGCTGGAACAGGGCGCCGGCGTGCCCGCCCTCGGCGATGTAGCCGCCGAAGATCGCCGCCAGCGACAACACATATCCGATCAGGAGGAACATGGGGAATGCATGCGAGTGAGCGGGTCGCAGGCACGACTCCGGGGGCGCGCTTGCGATCGAGTTCAGGAAAGGGCTTGTCCACCCGCGATGGTACCGGCAGCGCCAGGCCCAGGGCACGAAGCCTGCGCCGGGGCAGTCCGAGGCGCCACGGGCTTGCGGCATTCTTGCGACATCGGGGATGCCCGCGTGGTGCGCCGCCGCAGCGGCGGGGCACAATTGCAGGTCGGGCTCGCGGCGCCGGCCGCGGGCGCCCCGCCCCGCAAGGGATTCAAGTTGGCGCCGTCCGTGCCGTCAATCCAAACGCGGGCCCCGAACCGTTTCTGCCTGTCGGAGCATTCCTTGAAATTCCTGGTTGTTGACGATTTCCCGACCATGCGGCGCATCGTGCGCGGCCTGCTCCTGCAGACCGGGCACGTGACGGGCACGATCGACGAGGCCGAGGACGGGGTGCAGGCCCTGCGGCGCA
>JAKBBK010000144.1 GCA_021808525.1 Pseudomonadota bacterium | reverse complement strand
CAGATCGCCAGCGGTTCGGGGCAGACCCTCACCGTCACCGGGCCAGGGGCCGCGCTGGGCCTGAAGCTCACGGTGTCCGGGCAGTCGACGGGCAGCCTGGGCAGCGTGACCATCAGCCAGGGGGTGTACCAGCAGATGAACGCGGTGCTGACCCAGGCCCTGAACTCCACGACGGGCTTCGTGGCGGCCGCCACCAGCGGGCTCAACAACACGATCAGCGGCATCAACCAGCAGATCACCCAGTTGCAAAACAGCGCCAGCGCGCAGACCGCGCTGCTCGAGCAGCAGTTCGCGGCCATGCAGGTGCAGGTCGCCCAATTGCAATCGGTCGGCCAGTATCTCAGCGCGTTCTACAACACCAGTTCCGGCTCCTCGGTCGGATGAAGCATCAAGCAAGGAGGCTTGAACCATGAATGCCATGACGGCGTTGAATGCCTATCGCCAGGTGGGCCAGCAGGGGGTCCAGGAGGAACGCCTGCTGGTGCTCGGCCTGGACGGCATCCTGGAGTACCTGCGCCGCGCGCGCGGCGCCATCCAGGAACGGGCGCTCGACCGCAAGGCCCAGGCCATGGGCCGTGCCTACCAGCTCGTCGAGCACCTGCTGGTGGCGCTGCCCGATCCGGCTTCCAGTGAATCGGGCGAACTCAGCCAGCGCCTGGCCGGCGTGTACCGCTACCTGCTCGATCGCCTGGGCCAGGCCAACATCTTCGACGACACGCAGGCGCTGGACGACTGCGCGGCGGTGGTCACGACCCTGCGCGACGCCTGGATCGAGGGCCTGCGCCGGGCCTGAGCGGGCCGGGAGGCGGTATGCTGGGGCCTGTGCCTTTGCCCGGGGCCCGCGCAGCCATGAACCAGCCACCGCCACCGCCGTCGACCTTTCCGCCCGATCTGGTCGAAACCACCGCCGCCCCGGTGCGTGGCGAGGCCGTCAGCCTGCACGCGCGCCTGCCGATGGACTGGGTGGAGACCATCACGCCCGAGTCGGCGCTGGCCGATGTCATGGCCGACAACCTCACGCTGCTGCGCGCGCTGCTCATGCTGGACGAGCCCGCCGCCTCGGGCGACCCCGCGCGCGCCGACGCGAACTCCCACCTGGAGCGCCGCATGGACCTGCTGCTGCTCATGGCCAGCACGGCGCTGCGGGGCATGCAGGCGCTGCCGCGCGAGCGCAGCTGCGTGTTGTCGGCGCGGCGCCTGTACTGGGCCAGCGAGGGCTCCATCGGCGTCGGGCGGCGCCTGTGGGCGCGCATCTGGCTGCGCCATCGCATCGCGCTGCCGCTGATGCTGCCCGGCCAGATCGTCGAGGAGGAGGTGGAGGGCGACGTGCTGTGGCACCGCCTGGACATCGAGACCCTGGAGCCGGCGCTGCAGAACGACCTGGAGCGCTTCGTGTTCCGTCACCATCGCCGCCAGGTCGCGCGCCAGCGCGCGGCACTGTGAGCCCGGGCATCCCATGGGACGCAGGAAGACCCAGCAGGAGCACGAGAACCACGAGCGCTGGCTGGTGTCCTACGCCGACTTCATCACGCTGCTGTTCGCATTCTTCGTGGTCATGTACTCGATCTCCTCGGTGAACGAGGGCAAGTACAAGGTGCTGTCCAAGACCCTGGTCGCGGCCTTCACGGGGCAGCCCACGCGGCCTCTGCCCCTGGAGGCGGCGGATGGCGCCGGCGGCCAGCCCCGCCTGGTCCAGCTGCCCCCGCTGCCCACCGCGGGCACGCAGTCCGGCGGCGGGGAGCGCGCGCGCCAGGCGCTGCGCCAGCGCCTGGCGCAGATCGCCGAGTCGCTGGCCTCGGGCCTGGCCCCGCAGATCCGCCAGGGCCAGGTGCAGGTGCGCCTGACGCCCATGGGCGTGGTCATCGACATCCACGACAACGTGCTGTTCGCCTCCGGCAGCGACCAGCTCGGCGACGCGGCGCAGGGCCTGCTGGCCCAGATCTCCCAGGTGCTGGCCAGGCTGCCCTACCAGTTCCAGGTCAACGGCTACACCGACGACAAGCCCATCCACAACGCCGCATTCGCGTCGAACTGGGAGCTCTCCACCATGCGCGCCCTCTCGGTGCTGAACACGCTGGTCGGCCAGGGCGTCGCTCCGCAACAGCTGGTCGCGGCCGGTTACGGCCAATATCATCCCGTCGACAGCAATGCCACCCCGCAAGGCCGCGCGGCCAACCGGCGGGTCAGCATCGTCATCGTTTCTCCCGACCAACCCACGGGCTCCGATCGTGGCGTGGTGGTCGCGCCCCCCGGCGCGAGCGCCTCCGCCGCAGCCGCGGCTCCCTCCCCCGACAACCACCCATCGTGACAGACCCCCTGGACAACATTCAGAAGCGCCTCGGCTGGATCAATCGCGGCCTGGTCCTCGGCGCCGCGCTCATCGTCGTGGCGCTGATCGTGTTCGCCGTGCATCGCATGCGAGGGGCTTCGGCACCGCCCGCGCCTGGGGCGTCGGCCGCGTCGGCCCCGCTGCATCCGGCCTCGGGCGCCTCCGCGCCGAAGGCCGCCGCCAGCACGGCGACCCGGGCCGCGTCGGCGCCTGCGGCCGCGTCGTCCTCGACGCCGCCGCGCGCGGCCTCGGGCACGGCCCCGGCCGCCG
>JAKBBK010000072.1 GCA_021808525.1 Pseudomonadota bacterium | reverse complement strand
GGCGATGGGCAGCAAGGCCAGCGCGCCGATCCCGAACGCGATCCCGCCGGCGTGCATGGGTCCGCAGACCTTGGCGGAGGCTTGTGCCGCGAGCACGTACAAGGCCTGGCAAAGCGCGCAGGCGACGGCAAGCGTGATTCCCAGCCCGAAGCCATGGCCGTATGCACCGACCGTGGACGGAAGGCCCACCATCAGCACGGTGCCTGCAACGGCCGTCACCAGGGCGGCCACGGTTCTCGCACGCAGTCGATCGCCGAGCCCGATCACCGAGATCAACGCCACGAAGATCGGCGCGCCGCAGATGCTGATGAGCACCGCGATGGCGACCCCCACCCGCTCCAGGGCCATCACGTAGCTGAGTTGGTACGCAGCCATCGCCAGGCCCAGGCCGGCGAGGGTGGCGGCCCCGCGCAGGGTCGGCGCAACGAGCCAGTAGCCCGTGCGTAGCCGTGCCATGGCCAGAAGGAAGGGCACGGACAGCGCCAGGCGGAAAAATCCGATGGAGGCAGCATTGGCGCCGCCCGAGCTGCCCAGGGCATGGAACACGAGTCCCGTGGTGCCCCACAGCGAGGCGGCGGCGAGCACCGCGGCCCAGCCTGGGCCTGGAGACGGGCCCCCAAGCGGATCCAGGGAGCGCGCAGTTCGCTGTGGCTCGGGTGTGCCCATGGTTCTCCTTGTACGGCGGATGCATTCAGGTCGGCGGATGGATGTCGTCGCGCGCGCAAGACGCCCACGGGCAGGCGACGACGGTATCATTATCATGCATGTCAATGTTGACGTACATGTCAATTGGAAAGGGCGAAGGAGGCGATGGTCATGGTCCGGCAGTTCGACGAGGCGACCGTGCTGGGCAGGGTGCTGGAGGTGTTCTGGGCCAAGGGATGGCAGGCGACCACCATGGGCGACCTGGCCGAGGCCGCCGCCGTGCACCGTGGCTCGCTCTACCACGCGTACGCGAGCAAGGAGCGCCTGTTCGAGCTGGCCTTCGATCGCCACGCCGAACGCGTGCTTGCCGAGTCCCGGCAGGCGCTGGACGCGCCCACCGCGCGGCTCGCGCTGCGGCGCTTCTTCGAAGCGTCGATCACCAGCATGACGGCCGATGCTCCGCCACGAGGGTGTTTCACGACCAGGACGGCCGTCGAGAGTGCCGTGCTCGGCGAATCGGTGCTGCGGCGCCTGCGCGAACTGGTGGAGCAATTGGAGAGCTTGCTGGCCGAGGCGCTGTCGCGCGAGGCTCTTCGGCACTCGCTGCGCGTGTCCCCGGATCAAGCGGCTCAGGCCGTGATGGTCTTTACGCGAGGCCTTGCCGTGATGGAGCGCATCCATGGCGATCCACGCAGGCTGCGCGAGCTGGCGGCGCTGCAGATCACGCTCCTGGTCGAGCCCGAGGAGGGCGAGGGGGCATAGTCCCCTGGTCAGCATGTCCGGACCGCGTCGGCGGGTGACAGGCGGTCGAGCACCGCCTCGACAGGCCGAACGCCCAACCGCGAATCGGCAAGCTGCTCCTGGATTCAGGTCCTGGACGGGCGGATCTCCTGGTGCGACGGATGGGGCTCGAACCCATAACCCGCCCCTTATAAAGAGGCCGCTCTGACCCGTTGAGCTACCGTCGCGCTGGGACCTCGGATCCAGCGCGAGGTATTCGAAGTCGAAGTGCGGCGCCACCTACGCGCACCTGCCCGCCATGGCGGCCGCCGGGATGGGCGACGCCTCGAAGGGCAGGGCGGATGCGGTGGGCAGGGGCTCGTGGCATGGTGGGGTTCATCTTCGGCCGAGGGCCGAGAGACTGGGTGCCTTGTTCGACCAGGATCTCTATCTGTCTCGCTGATTCTAGGTTCCCTGGTGCCCGGAGGGGGAATCGAACCCCCACGACCTGATTAGGGCCGGCGGATTTTAAGTCCGCTGCGTCTACCGATTTCGCCATCCGGGCCGCGCGCATCGCGGGTAGCCGCGCATCCTAGCGCAGGCGCAGCGGCGGGTCGGGCGAGGGCGCCGATGGGGTGGCCCTTGACGCTTTCCGGGTTTTCAACGGGGCGCCAGCGATTGGCGCCGGCACATGCTCGGGCCTCGGGCGGATCTTTGGGCGATCATTCAGCAATCGGATGGATAAAAAGAGACTTATCAATTCATTTTTTGGTGAATCTGAGCTAAGATTCGTTATGTTGAATTTTCGCCGGATAAAGCTCCAAGAAGCTTCACTTCCGCAGTAACTATTGCGGAAAAAACAGCCGGCAACTGCGTAGCCGGATGCGCCCCGGGTTGCCCCCGCGTGGTGTTCCGGCGCAGACCCCTGTCCGCCCCATGTGCGCGGCGGTCGGGGTCGGCGCAGATGGGGCGGCGCCTTGCGCGCCGCCGGGGGAAAGGGCGCGCCGCGCGTGCCTGCTTCCCGACCAGGTCGCCGCGTCCGGCTCCGCGCCGGGCGTCCCTAGACGGCGGAGCCACGGCCCGCCACCGACTTCGGAGATGCCATGCACGCTCGAAACCGAGGCGAGTTCGCCGCCCATGTCCCCCACGCCGCCCGCGCTCCGGTGCGCGAGCCTCTGGAGCTTGCCGTGCTCGGCGCCGGCAGCTGGGGCACCGCGCTGGCGGCGGCCTCGCGTCGCGCCGGCCTGCCCACGCGATTGTGGTCGCGGCGCCCGGACGTGGCCCATGCCATCCGCACGACGGGCTGCAATCCCCGGCACCTGCCGGGTATCGAGCTGCCCGAGGGCTTGCAGGCCAGCGATGACCTGGAGTGGGTGCTGCAGGGGGCCGACGTCGTGCTGTTCGCGGTTCCCTGCGCGGCCCTGCGCGAGGTCGCGGAAGTCGCCGCGACGGTCCTGCCCCGGCACGCGCTGGCCCTGGCCACCTGCAAGGGCGTGGAGCCGGGAAGCGGCCAACTGATGACTCAGGTGTTGCGCGAGGCCTGCGCCAAGGGGCAGCCCGTGGGCATGCTGGCGGGGCCGAGTTTTGCCGACGAGGTGGTGCGCGGCCTGCCCACGCGCCTGACCCTGGGCATGTGCGCCCATCCCGCGGCCGTGGCGGTGGCGCGCGAGCTGGCCGGCGCGCTGCGCGGGGCGGCCATCGAACTGGAACTCTGCGATGACGAGATCGGCGTGCAGGTGGCCGGAGCCCTCAAGAACCCCGTGGCCATCGCCTGCGGCATGGCCAGCGCGCAGGGCCTGGGCGAGAACGCGCGCGCGGCCATCGTGGCGCGGGGCCTGGAAGACATGCGCCGCCTGACCGTGGCCCTGGGCGGGCGTGGCGAGACGCTGTTTCGCAGCAGTGGCGTCGGGGACCTGTTCCTCACGGCGTCGTCCAGCCATTCCCGCAACACCCGCCTGGGCATGCGCCTGGGGGCCAGCGCCGAGCATCGCGCGGGGGCCCAGGCCGGCGACGGTGGCGAACTGACCGAGGGTGCCTCGGCCAGCCAGGCCCTGGCGCTGCTGGAGCGGCGCCTGCAACTGGAGCTGCAGGTGCCGCGTGCCGTGCGCGACGTGCTGTCCGGGCGCTGCAGCGCCGGGCGCGCGCTGCAGCGGGTGCTGGAGCAGCCGCTGGAGGAAACCCTGCCGAGCCCGGTTCGCACGGGTGTTCACGCCTCGCCGGGCCATGGCGCCGCCCACGACGGCGGCGCGGTGCGCGTGCCGGGCGTGGTGTGGAATCACCGGGCGGTGCAATGAGCAGCGCGCCGATGAGCGCGGTGGGCGCCGCGGGCATGCCGGACCCTCGCCCCATCCGGTCCCGCACGGTCCTGGCCACCGACCTGGACGGCACCTTCGTGGGGGGATCCGAGCAGCAGCGCGCGAGCCTGTACGCATGGATTCGCGAGCACCGCGAGCAATTGGTGCTCATGTTCGTCAGCGGCCGCGGGCAGGAGCACATGCGCGAGCTTGCGGCGCAAGTGGGCCTGCAGCCCGACTATTGCATCGGCGACGTGGGCACCAGCGTGGAGGCCGCCGATCCGGCCGACCGCGCGCTGCTCGCGCCGGTGGTCCACTGGCTGCGCGACACCTGGCCGGCCTACGCCCCGCGGCGCATCGAGGAGTTCATGCAGCGCCACCCCCGCCTGCGGCCCCAGGAGATCATGGGTGGGCTGCGCAAGTCCTACCTGTACGAGGACGAGCCGGCGGCGCTGCGCGCGGCGGGCGAGTTGCGCACCCTGGGCTTCGACGTGCTGATGTCCGACGGGCGCTATTTCGACGTGCTGCCGCGCGGCGTGCAGAAGGGGCCGACCCTGCTGCGCCTGCTGCGCGCGCTGGGGCTTCCCGAGCAGCGCACCCTGGTGGCTGGCGACACGCTCAACGATCTGTCGATGTTCCGCACCGGCCTGCACGGCGTGGCGGTGGCCAACCGCGAGCCGGCGCTCGAGCGCGCCTTGCGAGGCTGCTCGAACGTGTACCTCAGCCCCCTGCCGGGTGCCGCCGGGGTGCTGGACGCGCTCAGTCGTTTCCACAACCAGCAAGGAGCCCAGGCATGGCTGCGCAACTCGTGATCGTCTACCACCGCCAGCCCTACGAGGAGGTGGTGGAGGACGGCAAGGTGGTGCTGCGCGAGAACCGCAGCCCCAACGGCATCGTGCCGGTGCTCAAGGGCTTCATCGGCCAGGTCGAGAGCGCCAGCTGGATCGCCTGGAAAAAGGCCCCGGCGGGCAAGGCGCCGGGTTTCGAGCGCCGCGTGCGGGTAAGCGACAGCTACGGCAGCTACGAGGTGCTGCGCCTGCCGCTGCAGGCCGAGCAGATCAGCCAGTTCTACCACGTCACCTCGAAGGAGGCGCTGTGGCCGGTGCTCAACAGCTTCCCCTCCATGTACTCCTCGGAGAACACGCATTGGGCGACCTTTCGCGAGGTCAACCGGCTGTTCGCCGAGGCGGCCTGCGAGGAGGCGGCTCCCGGGGCCGTGGTGTGGGTGCACGACTACAACCTCTGGCTGGTGCCGCGTTTCGTGCGCGCACTGCGCCCGGACCTGAAGATCGCCTTTTTCCACCACACGCCCTTTCCCGCGCCGGACGTGTTCAACCTGCTGCCTTGGCGCGACGAGATCCTGGACAACCTGCTGAGCTGCGATCTCGTGGGTTTCCACGTGCCTCGCTACGCCTGCAATTTCGCGGCGGTGGCGCAGGGCCTGCGCGAGGTGCGCGACATCCGCTGGGAGCCGACCCACGACGGTCTTGCGCACCGCGGGAGCGCCCTGGCCGAGCCGCGCACGCCGACCTCGCTGCGAAGGGGGGAGCAGGTGGTGCGCATCGACGCCTTTCCGATCGGCACCCATGCGCGCCTGATCGAGCAGACCATGGCCGGCGCGGATGCGCGCGACCAGGTCGCACGCATCCGCGCCGGGCTCTCGGGACGCAAGGTGATCGTCTCGGTCGGGCGCGTGGACTATGCGAAGGGCACGCGCGAATTGCTGCTGACCTACGAGCGCCTGCTGCGTCGCCGGCCCACGCTGCAGGGCCAGGTGCAACTGCTGCTCACGGCGGTGGCGGCCGCCGACGGCATGCGGGTGTACCGGCGCGCGCAACAGGCCATCGAGCAACTGGTGGGGCGCATCAACGGGCACTACGGCACCCTGTCGTGGCAACCCGTGGTGCTGTCGACCACGCCGATGACCTTCCAGGAGACCATGGCCTATTTTCGTGCCGCCGACGTGTGCTGGATCACTCCGCTGCGCGACGGTCTCAATCTCGTGGCCAAGGAGTTCGTCGCCGCGCACGATGCGCGCGACGGCGTGCTGGTGTTGTCGGAGTTCGCCGGGGCGGCCCTGGAGCTGGGCGACGCGGTGCTGGTGAACCCCTACAGCATCAGCCAGATGGACGCCGCCATCGATCGCGCGCTGGACATGGAACCCGAGGAGCAGCATGGGCGCATGGTGCGCATGCAGCAGCATGTGCAACACTACGACATCGACTTCTGGACCCGCCACGTGCTGGGATGCTTCGAGGCGCTGCGGCGCGACAGCGCCGGGGGGCCTGCGCGCGAGCTGCCTGCGCACCAGGTCGCCTGAATCACAATAGCCCCAGTCGTCACAACCGTCACGACTGTCACAAGAATCATCCCGGCCACCTCGACTCGCGGGTCCGGAGCCTCGGAGCGCCCATCCATGACCGACCTCCAGCACATCGTGATCGCATCCAATTCCCTGCGCGCCTGGTTGGGCGCGCTGGTCTGGCTGCTGCTGGTCGGAGGCATCTCCGCGGCGATCAAGCCCTGGCTGGTCAAGCGCCTGGGGGCGATGGCCGCGCGCACGCCGTCGCGCTGGGACGATGCCCTGGTGCATGCGCTGGACGGAACACGGGCCTGGCTGCTGGCCCTGGTGGCGCTGCTGCCGGCGATGGAGCCCCTGCAGTTGGCCGGGGATCTGCGCCGCTGGCTGGAGGGCGCCGCCAGCGTGGCGCTGGCCCTGCAACTCGGCCTGTGGACCGGGCGTTTCATCGACAAGCTGATCACCCAGTCGCGCGAAAGCGCGATGCGCAACGATCCCGAGACGGCCACCGGCCTGGCCGCGATGAGTTTCATCGCGCGCTTCGTGCTGTGGAGCCTGCTGCTGCTGCTGCTGCTCGACAACCTGGGCTTCAACGTGAGCACCCTGCTCGCCGGCCTGGGCGTGGGCGGCATCGCGGTGGGCCTGGCGCTGCAGAACATCCTGGGAGACCTGTTCTCCAGCCTGTCGATCGTGCTGGACAAGCCGTTCCAGATCGGGCATTTCGTGGTGATCGACGGGTTTTCCGGAACGGTGGAGAACATCGGGCTGAAGACCACGCGCATCCGCAGCCTCAGCGGCGAGTTGCTGGTGTTCTCCAACACCGACCTGACCAAGGCGCGGCTGCGCAACTACCGTCACATGCAGGAGCGTCGCATCGTGTTCGGCTTCACGCTGCGCTACGGCACGCCGGCCGAGGTGGCCGAGCAGGTTCCGGGCAGGGTGCGCGACATCGTGCAGTCCAAGGCGCAGACCCGCCTGGACCGGGCGCATTTCAAGGAGATCACCGACTCCGGCCTGAATTTCGAGGTGGTGTACTGGATGACCACCGCGGATTACACCGTGTACATGGACACTCAACAGTCCATCAACCTGGATCTCATGCGGTGTTTTGACCAACTCGGCGCGGAGTTCGCGCGGCCAGCGCGTAGCGTCGAGTTGCGCACCAGCGAGCCGGTGCAGGTGGCCTGGCTGGGAGGGCCTCAGGGGGCGCCCAGGGCAGCCGCGGAGCCGGCGGGGGCGCCTTGAGCGCCGTGGCGGGGGGATTGTGGAGGCGCGGGCGGGAGTCGAACCCACCTGGAAGGATTTGCAGTCCTCTGCATAGCCGCTTTGCTACCGCGCCGTGATTCCATCTGCAACGCATCTTAGCGGAAGATGCGCACCGACGTTCGAGGCCGAATCGAGCCTGCCGTACCGGGTTTGAAAGCCTGGAACCCAAAGCCGGAATACATTATCCGGGGATGGATTCCAGCATGAGCCGGAAGGGCATTTGGGATCGGCAACAAAAAGGGGAAGACCTGGCTTCCCCTTTTGCCTTCCCCTCGGGGCGGCCCGGTTTTGAAATACCCTGGACCACCCTGATGATTCACGTGGATCCGATTATCCGGACCGCCTCGCGAATCGAGAAACTGGAGCGGGAAACGAGTCTCGAACTCGCGACCTCAACCTTGGCAAGGTTGCGCTCTACCAACTGAGCTATTCCCGCGAAAACCAACATTATAGACAGCCCCGAAGGCTTGTCAACTACCCTCGGCGATTTGCGAGGCCAGGCCCCCGACCACCGCGTGCATGCCGGCATCCACGTGCAGCACTTCCGCGGTGATGCCGCTGGCCAGGTCCGACAGCAGGAAGGCGCTGGCGTCGCCCACCTGGTCGATGGTCACGTTGCGCCGCAGCGGCGTGCTGGTCTCGTTGAACTTGAGCATCTTGCCAAAATCGGCGATGCCCGAGGCGGCCAGGGTCTTGATCGGCCCGGCGCTCAGCCCGTTCACGCGCATGCCGCGCGGGCCGAGGCATTCGGCCAGGTAGCGCACGCTGGCTTCCAGTGCCGCCTTGGCCACGCCCATGGTGTTGTAGTTGGGAACCACGCGCTCGGCGCCCAGGTAGGTCATGGTCAGCAGCGAGGGCATGCCGCCGGCATCGCAGCTGGCCTGCAGCAGGGGCAGCAGGGCCTTGGCCAGCGCGGGGAAGGAATAGGCGGAGATGTCGTGGGCGATGCGGAAGCCCTCGCGCGACAGGCCCTCGAGGAAATCCCCCGCGATGGCCTCGCGAGGCGCGAAGCCGATGGAGTGCACGTAGCCGTCCAGGCGCGGCCAGTGCTGGCCGAGCTCGCGCCCCAGCGCCTCCAGTTGCGCATCGTCGCCGACGTCGCAGGGGAAGGTCAGGCGGCTGTCGAATTCCTGCGCGAAACCCTGGATGCGCTCGGCGAACCGTTCCCCGACGTAGGTGAAGGCCAGTTCGGCCCCTTCGCGGTGGCAGGCCTTGGCCACGCCGTAGGCGATGGAGCGGTTGGACAGCAGCCCGGTGATCAGAATGCGCTTGCCGGAAAGAAAGCCCATGAGTGGTTCCTGGAAATGCGAATGACGACGATGGGGCGCCCTGCGCCCGCGGCTTGGCGCACATTCTCGCATGGGCGTGCAGGCCCTCCGGCATGCCGTGCCCGCGGCGCCGCGGGGGCGCCGTGCGGGTGCTGTCGGCCGGCGCTTGCGCAATTTGCGGGGGCGCAGCTTGAAGATCGGGGGTTTTGCCTCTAGAATAAGCATTTGCGAAGCAGAGGTGGGGTCTGGAGGTCGGTGTCGAGGCAGGCTGCCCGGGTGGGCAGGCAATGCCCAGGCACGGCGTCGGGGCCTGGGAGCGCCAGGCGGAGCGCCATGCGCGTGGCAGGTCCACGCGGGCAGGGCGCCGCGGTCTCGGTGGCGGCTTCGGGAACGGATTCAGCCGGGTTGGCCAACAGCAAGGGCGACAAGCAAAGGGCGATACCGATCGCCCTTTTTTGTTGCCCTTGCATTCGTGTTCGCGCCATCCGGCTTCATGGCGGCTAGAGGAATCAAAGACAGGGCATGCAGCAGGCGCAATTGATCGAGGATACCGTGCGCGGTCTGGGCTACCAGTTCGTCGAGGCGAACTGGGCGGCGGCCGGCTTGCTGCGCGTGACCATCGATCGCGCCGACGGCGCCTCGGTGACGGTGGACGATTGCGAGCGCGTCAGCCGCCAGTTGCAATATGCGCTGGAGGTCGAGGCGCTGGACTACAAGCGCCTCGAAGTGTCCTCGCCGGGGCTGGATCGGCTGCTGCGCACGCCCGAGGACATGCGGCGCTTCGCCGGCCAGCCGGTGGACGTGACGCTGCGCCTGCCTTTCCAGGGGCGCAAGAAGTACCGCGGCATCCTGCAGCCCGGCGCCGAGGAGGCGGGCGGGGAGCTGGATGGCTCCTACTCCATCGCCTGGGACGAGGCCTTGCTGGCGGAGCTGGAGCGGGGTCGCGCGGGCGCGAACAAGAACAAGTCCGCGGCGGCGGGCCGGCGCGCGAAGCTTGCGCAGGAGCCGCAGGAATTGCGTTTTTCGATGGCGGAGGTGCGCGAGGTGCGCCTGGTGCCGTTGCTTGACTTCAGGGGTCGTAAATCATGAACCGCGAGTTGCTGATGCTGGTCGATGCGCTGGCGCACGAGAAGAATGTGGACCGTGACGTCGTGTTCGGCGCGGTCGAGGCCGCGCTGGCCTCGGCGACCAAGAAGCGCTACAGCGGCGAGGTGGACATCCGCGTGGCCATCGATCGCGACACCGGAGACTACGAGAGCTTCCGGCGCTGGCTGGTCGTGCCCGACGAGGCCGGCCTGCAGCAGCCCGATGCCGAGATCCTGCATTTCGAGGCGGTCGAGCAGATCCCGGACATCGAGATCGGCGAGTACATCGAGGAACAGGTCGAAAGCCTGGAATTCGGGCGCATCGGCGCGCAGGCGGCCAAGCAGGTCATCCTGCAGAAGATCCGCGACGCCGAGCGCGAGCAGATCCTCAACGACTTCCTGCAGCGCAACGACCGTATCTTCGTGGGTACGGTCAAGCGCATGGACAAGGGCGACGCCATCGTCGAGTCCGGCAAGGTGGATGCCCGCCTGCGCCGCGGCGACATGATCCCGAAGGAGAACATCCGCGCCGGCGACCGCGTGCGCGCGGTGATCGCCAAGATCGATCGCGCCGCACGCGGCCCGCAGATCGAGCTGTCGCGCACCTCGCCGGAGTACATGAAGGAACTGTTCCGCCTGGAAGTGCCCGAGATGGAACAGGGCCTGCTGGAAATCAAGTCCTGCGCCCGCGACCCGGGCGTGCGCGCGAAGATCGCCGTGCTGTCGCACGACCGGCGCATCGACCCCATCGGCACCTGCATCGGCGTGCGCGGCTCGCGGGTCAACGCGGTCAGCAACGAGCTCGGCGGCGAGCGGGTGGACATCGTGCTGTGGTCGGACGACCCGGCGCAGTTCGTCATCGGCGCCCTGGCCCCGGCCAACGTGCAGTCCATCGTCGTCGACGAGGAAAAGCATGCGATGGACGTCGCGGTGGACGAGGAGAACCTGGCGCTGGCCATCGGGCGCTCGGGCCAGAACGTGCGCCTGGCCTCGGAGCTGACCGGCTGGCAGATCAATCTGATGTCCGCGGAAGAGTCGCAAAGCCGGCAGAATGCCGAGATCGAAACCATGCGCGAGCTGTTCCGCAGCAAGCTGGACGTCGACCAGGAAGTGGCGGACATCCTCATCCAGGAGGGCTTCACCAGCCTGGAGGAAGTGGCCTATGTGCCGCTGGCGGAGATGCTGGAAATCTCCGCCTTCGACGAAGATACCGTACACGAACTGCGCAACCGCGCGCGCGACGCCCTGCTGACCCAGGAAATCGCGCGCGAGCAGAAGCTCGAGGAAGTCTCCCAGGACCTGAAGGACCTGGAGGGGCTGAGCACCGAACAGATCGCCAGCCTGGCCGACGCGGGTGTGCATACCCGTGACGACCTGGCCGACCTGGCAACCGACGAGCTCACGGCGATCATCGGCGGCGACGAGGCCCAGGCCAGCGCGCTGATTCTCAAGGCCCGCGAACACTGGTTCAACGCCTGAGACACAAGAAGGAGCAAGGAACGCATCCATGGCACAAACCACCGTCGCTCAACTCGCCACCGAACTGCACATTCCGGCTGCCCAGCTCCTGGAACAACTTGCCGCGGCCAGTGTGCACAAGCAGACCGCGGACGACCCCATCAGCGAGGCCGACAAGGCCCGGCTGCTCGATCACCTGCGCGTCGCGCATGGCGTGGCCGGGGCCGAGCGCAAGAAGATCACGCTGACCCGCAAGCAGACCACCGAGATCAAGCAGGCCGACTCGACGGGCAAGGCGCGCACCATCCAGGTGGAGGTTCGCAAGAAGCGCGTGTTCGTCAAGCGCGAGGAGCCCGCCGAGGCCCCGGCCGCCCCCGCGCAGCCGGTGGTGGACGAGGCCGAGCTGCGACGCCGCGAGGAAGAGGCCAAGCGCCAGTCCGAGCTGCTGGCGCGCCAGGCCGAGGAATTGCGCCGACGCCAGCAGGAGGAGCAGGAACAGGCCGAGGCGCGCGCGCGCGCCGCGGAGGCCGAGCGCGAGCAGGCTGAACGCGAGGCGCGCGAACGCGAGGCGAGCGAGCGCGAGGCAGCGCTGGCCGCCGAGCGCAGCGCGTCCGTGAAGGCCGGCGAGGGGGTCGAGCCCGCCGAGCCGGCCGCCGCGGCCAGGACGGACGAGGCCGCCAAGGCGGCGGAAGCCGGCAAGGCCGCCGCCGACAAGGAGCAGCAGCGCGCCGCCGAGGCGCAGCGACGTGCCCGCGCCGACGCCGAGGCCGCCGCCGCGCGCGCCGCGGAAATGGAGGCCATCCAGGTACGACGCCGGGCGGCCGAGCAGGAAGCGGCAGCCATCCGCGACATGCTGGCTCGTCCGCGTACCGTGCTGCACGCCCCCAAGCCGCCCGAGCCGCCCAAGGCCGCCGACGCGGCCGGAGCGATCAAGGGCACCATCCACAAGCCGGCCGCCGGAGCGGCCAAGCCGGCCGGCGCGGGCGCGCCCGCGACCGGCGCCGACGGCAAGGCCAAGAAGGCCGTCAAGTCGGAGCAGTTGTCCTCCTCCTGGGCGGACGAGGCCGCCAAGCGCCGGGCCATCAAGACCCGTGGCGACACCAGCGGAGGCACCGGTGCCTGGCGCGGGGCCAAGGGTGGCTCGCGCCGTGACTCGCGGGAAAAGGAACAGCCGCGCTTCGTCGCCCCGGCGGAGCCGGTGGTGCGCGAGGTGCACGTGCCCGAGACCATCACGGTGGGCGATCTCGCGCACAAGATGTCCGTCAAGGCTTCCGAGGTCATCAAGACCCTGATGAAGCTCGGGCAGATGGTGACCATCAACCAGGTCCTGGACCAGGAAACGGCGATGATCATCGTGCAGGAGATGGGCCACACCTCGGTGGCGGCCAAGCTCGACGATCCCGAGACCTTCCTGGAAGAGGAAGGCCAGCCGGCGCAGGCCGCCGAACTCGAGCCCCGCGCGCCGGTGGTCACGGTGATGGGTCACGTCGACCACGGCAAGACCTCGCTGCTGGACTACATCCGGCGTGCCAAGGTGGCGGCAGGCGAGGCCGGGGGCATCACCCAGCACATCGGCGCCTACCACGTGGAGACGCCGCGCGGCATCATCACCTTCCTCGACACCCCCGGTCACGAGGCCTTCACGGCCATGCGTGCGCGGGGCGCCAAGGCCACCGACATCGTCATCCTGGTGGTCGCGGCCGACGACGGCGTGATGCCGCAGACCCGCGAGGCCATCGCCCACGCGAAGGCCGCGGGCGTGCCCATCGTGGTCGCGCTGAACAAGATCGACAAACCCGAGGCCAATCCCGACCGCGTGAAGCAGGAACTGGTGGCCGAACAGGTGGTGCCCGAGGAGTACGGCGGTGATTCGCCCTTCGTGCCGGTGTCGGCGAAGACCGGCCAGGGCATCGACGAGCTGCTGGAAAACGTGCTGCTGCAGGCCGAGGTGCTGGAGCTCAAGGCCCCGATCGATGCGCCCGCGAAGGGCCTGGTCATCGAGGCCCAGCTGGACAAGGGGCGTGGTCCGGTGGCCACCATCCTGGTGCAGTCCGGCACCCTCAAGCGCGGCGACGTGGTGCTGGCCGGCCTGAGCTTCGGCCGCGTGCGCGCCATGCTCGACGAGGCCGGGCGGCCGGTGCAAAGCGCGGGCCCGTCCATCCCGGTGGAAATCCAGGGTCTCAGCGAGGTGCCCAGCGCCGGCGAGGAGATCCTGGCCCTCGGCGACGAACGCAAGGCGCGCGAGATCGCCTTGTTCCGCCAGGGCAAGTTCCGCGACGTCAAGCTGGCGCGCCAGCAGGCGGCGAAGCTGGAGAACATGTTCGAGCAGATGGCCGAGGGCGCGAAGACCCTGAACCTGATCATCAAGTCGGACGTCCAGGGCTCGCAGGAAGCGCTGGTGCATGCGCTGACCAAGCTGTCCACGGACGAGATCCGCGTGCAGGTGGTGCACGCCGCGGTCGGTGGCATCACCGAGAACGACGTCAACCTGGCGATCGCCTCGCAGGCCGTGGTCATCGGCTTCAACACCCGGGCCGACGCCGGCGCGCGCAAGCTGGCCGAGCTCAACGGCATCGACATCCGCTACTACAACATCATCTACGAGGCGGTGGACGAGATCAAGGCCGCCATGTCGGGCATGCTGGCGCCGGAGAAGCGCGAGGAAGTGCTGGGCATGGTCGAGGTGCGCCA
>JAKBBK010000071.1 GCA_021808525.1 Pseudomonadota bacterium | reverse complement strand
CTGGCCGCCCAGGTGGGGCAGGCTGTCGATGACATGGGCCTTGATCTCCAGCAGCCCGAGCTCGAACACCTGGAACAGCCCGACCGGGCCGGCGCCCACGATCACGGCATCGGTCTCGAGGGGTTGGCCGTGCTGGCCGGCGGCTTCGGGGATCGCGGGGTGCAGATGCAGGTCCATGGTGGCTGGGAGATCGTGGCGGGAGTACGGGCACAGATGCTAGGGCCGGGGGTGCCCGGGCCCAACAACAGTGTTTTCATGGGCTTAGATGCCTGCGGGTATAAGGGCGGCGCCCAGGGCCACCCAACGGGATGGGGATGCCGCGTGCATAATCGAAGGCTTTGGTTCGAATCCCGGGATTCCCATGCCATCCACCCCCCGGCTGACGGCCGGCACCCTGGCGATGCTCACCCTGCCGCCGCTGCTCTGGGCAGGCAACGCCGTGGTCGGGCGCCTGATGGTGGGACAGATCGCTCCCCTGGCCCTGAGTTTTTTTCGCTGGTTTTTCGCGCTGCTGGCCTTGCTTCCTTTCGCGGCGGCGGGCTTGTGGCGGGGGCGCGAACTGCTGCGCCGGCACTGGCTGGTGCTGGCGCGCCAGGGTTTCCTGGGCGTGGCCTGCTACAACTCCCTGCAGTACGTGGCCCTGCACAGCACCACGCCGCTGAAGGTCTCGCTGATCACCTCGGCGGCGCCGGTGTTCGTCACGCTGCTGGGCGCCGCGCTGTACGGCGAGGCCATCGGGGCCGCGGCCTGGACGGGCAGCGCCTTGTCGGTGGCGGGGGTGGCGGTGGTGGTCAGCGCCGGGCAGCCGCAACGTCTGGCGGCGCTGCACCTGGCGCGCGGCGACCTGCTGATGCTGCTGGCGGTGTTCCTGTGGGCGCTGTACACCTGGGACCTGCGACGCCATCCGGTGCGCCTGCCCAGGTTGTCCTTGCTGGCGGCACAGGTGGCCTGGGGCACGCTGTTCATCGCCCCGCTGGCCGCCTGGGAACGCTGGGGTCTGGGCCACGCCACGCACTGGAGCCTGCACGTGGTGCTGGCCGTGGGCTACGTGGCACTGTTCGCCTCGGTACTGGCCTATGCCTGCTGGGGCGCCGCGGTGTCGCGCGTGGGCCCGCAGGTTCCCTCGTATTTCGGGAACCTGGCACCGGTGTTCGCGGCCGCGCTGGCCTACGGCTTCCTGGGTGAGCGCATCCACGCCTACCACGTGGTGGGCGCGGTGCTCATTTTCGCGGGAATCCACGTCGCGCTGCGCGGCCGGCCGCGCTGAACGCCGGCGGCAGCCAGGCCCCGGGGCGCCTGGCCCGGGCGCAACGCAGGCTTACAACGAGTCTTCGGAGGGGCTCTCGAGCAGCACGCGATGGCCCAGCTGCAGCACGGCCAGGGCGTAGAAGGCCGAGTGGTTGTAGCGCGTGACGGCGTAGAAGTTGTCCGTGCCCAGCACGTAGTCGGGCGCCCGCCCGGCGTTGGGCAGTTGCACCACGGCCAGCTTGCCCGGGTAGTCGAGCACCTGGGGCAACAGGGAGATGCCGGCGGCGCGCAGCTCGGCGGCGTGGAAACTGGGCACGATGTCCGGCTCGATCAGGCGCTGCAGCACCCGCGGGTCGAGGGCTTCGGGCAATTGCAGCGGGAACCAGGCCGGCATGTCGCGCACCCAGCCGTGGCCGGCCAGGAAGTTGCCCACGCTGGCGATGGCGTCCGGCGCGTTGTGGATCAGATCCACCGAGCCCGCGCCGTCGAAGCGGGTGCCCCAGCGCAGGATGCTTCCCGGCATGAACTGGGGCATGCCGATGGCCCCGGCGTAGGAGCCGCGGATGCTCGCGGGGTCGATGCCCCCCGCGTTGCACCACACGAAATAGTCCCCGAGCTGGGAGGCGAAGTAGTCGCTGCGGTCCGTCGGTGCCGCGGCGGGAAAGTCCAGGGACAGCGTGGCCAGGCTGTCGAGCACCGGGAACTCGCCCATGCTGCGCCCGTACAGGGTTTCCACGCCGAGGATGCCCAGCACCACCTCGGGCGGGACGCCGAAGCGCTGGCGCCCCTCCTGCAGCCAGGCGTCGTAGGCGCGCAGGAACCGAACCCCCGCGGCGATGCGCGTGGATTCGATGAAATGGCTGCGGTACAGGGTCCAGTCCCGCTGTTCCGGGCGCCCGGGGATGATCAGTCGCGCCACCTGGGGCTGGAAGTAGGCGCGGCCGATCTGCTCGCGCAGCCAGGCCACCGGCAGCGCGGTCTGGCGCGCCAGCTGCATGGCCAGGCGCAGGGCCTTTTCCGAGTGGGCGTAGCGCAACGCGGGGGAATCGTCCGCGCGCGAGGAGCCACCGACGGCCAGCAGCGCGCCCGGCATGCCCAGGCCGGCCAGCAGGGCGCCGGCGCCGCGCAGCGCGCTGCGACGCGCCGGCGAGGCGGGCGCGGCACGCAGGTCGACGGTTGCGGCGGGTGTGGCGGGGCGGGTCATGCGCGGCGTTTCAGGCGGTGGACTTCAAGCGGGCGGCTTCGGTTGCACGGATGCAGGCGGGGAGTTTCGCACAGGGAGCTTCGGGCAGGCAGCTTCGGGCAGGCTGAGGAGCCGGGGCGAGGATCGCGACAGGCGCCGGCGGGATTTCGAGGCCCGGATCGGGCGCCGGCGCCGTGAGCTTGCACGAAACTTGCACCGTACGAGCCTGGGCCCCGCGAACGCCGGGTTGGACGCCGCGCCCGGGTTCCTTGCAAGGCGCGTGCCCGCGCAGGCTCGGGTTCCCAGTGTACCTAGTGGCGTCGCAGCATGGGGCCCAAAGCCCCTGCCGGGGGTGTCGGCAAGGGCGGGCACCGTCAAGTCCCCGGCGCCCGCGCGCCGGAATCGTCAAGAAGTCGTCATCTCGAAAGGGTTTTCCAGCCATGTCCGATCCCCTGTCCTGGTCCTCCATGCTGCGCGTGCTCGCCGGCCTGGGCCTGGTGCTGGTGGTGTTCTTCCTGCTGCTGCGCCTGCTCAAGCGCGCGCAGCCGGGCCTGGGGGGCGGGCGCGCGGACCTTCGGGTGGTCGCCACGCTGGCCTTGTCCCCGCGGGAACGGGTCTTGCTGGTGCAGGTGGGCGAGCAGCAGTTGCTGCTGGGCGCCGGCGCCCAGGGGCTGCGCTGCCTGCACGTGCTGCCCCAGGCGCTGGAGGCGAGGCCGCCGGGCGGTGCGATGCCCGTCGTGCCCTTCGCCGAATGGCTGCGCAAGGCCGTGAGTTCCGGATCCTCGACCGACCCAACGTGATGCATCGCTCCTCTTCTCGTCCCCGCCTGCTGCTGCTCGCGCTGGCCTTGCTGGCGCTGCCGGCGCTGGCGCATGCGCAGGTGCTGCCGGCGCTGACCAGCACGCCGGCCCCTGGCGGCGGCACCCAGTACAGCCTGAGCCTGCAGACCCTGCTGTTCATGACCGTGCTGGTGTTCCTGCCGGCCATGCTTCTGATGATGACGGCCTTCACGCGCATCGTGATCGTGCTGTCGCTGCTCAAGCAGGCGCTGGGGACCACCACGGTGCCGCCGGCGCAGGTGATCGTGGGGCTGTCGCTGTTCCTCACCCTGTTCGTGATGAGCCCGGTGTTCAACCAGATCAACGACGTGGCGGTCAAACCCCTGATGAACGACACCCTGTCCCTGACCCAGGCCCTGCAGGCCGGCTCGCAGCCTCTGCGCAAGTTCATGATGGCGCAGACCCGCAAGGACGACCTGGCGCTGTTCGTGAAGCTCTCGGGGCACAAGCCCCTGGCCAGCCCGCAGGACACCCCCATGACCCTGCTGATCCCGGCCTTCGTGACCTCGGAGCTCAAGACGGCCTTCCAGATCGGCTTCGTGGTGTTCATCCCCTTCCTGATCATCGACATGGTGGTGGCCGCCGTGTTGATGTCCATGGGCATGATGATGTTGTCGCCGGTGACGGTTTCGTTTCCGCTGAAGCTGATGCTTTTCGTGCTGGTCAATGGTTGGGATCTGGTGATCGGCTCGTTGGTGCAGAGTTTCGTGCGCTGACGCGCAGGTTTGTCTGGAGAGAGTTCGCGATGAGTCCCGAAGCCGTCGTCTCGCTGGGGCAGCAGGCCCTGTGGGTCATGTTCCTGGTGTCCTTGCCCCTGCTGGGGGTGGCCCTGGTGGTGGGCCTGCTGGTCAGCCTGCTGCAGGCGGCCACGCAGCTCAACGAAATGACCCTGAGCTTCGTGCCCAAGGTGCTGGCCATCGGCCTGACCGCGGTGCTGGCCGGTCCGTGGATGCTGCATGTGATGATGGATTTCACCACCCGCCTGCTGCAGAGCATTCCCCAGATGCTGGGTTCCTGATGATCGCCTTCTCGTCGCTGCAGCTGGAGCAATGGATCGGGGCCTTTTTCTGGCCCTTCCTGCGTGTGCTGGCGCTGCTGAGCACGGCCCCGGTGTTCAGCGCGGCGCAGGTTCCCATCCAGGTGCGCGTGGGCCTGGCCGCGGCCGTGGCGCTGGTGCTGGCGCCGATGCTGCCGGCCATGCCCCCGGTGCAGCTGGACAGCGCCCTGGGCTGGACCCTGGTGGTGCAGCAACTGCTGGTGGGTGGCGTGGTGGGCCTGGCCATGTCGCTGATTCTCAGCAGCGTGCAATTGGCCGGCAGCATCGTCGGGCTGCAGATGGGCCTGGGCTTCTCCACCCTGTTCGACCCCCTGCAGGGGGTCGAGGTGACCAGCCTGGCGAGTTTCCTGAACCTGCTCACCATGCTGCTGTTCCTGGCGATGAACGGGCACCTGCTGCTGCTGGCCGTGCTGGCGCGAAGCTTCAGCCTGTTGCCGGTGGGCGCGGCGGCCGGGCTGGGCGCCGCGGGCTGGCATGCGCTGGCGCTGGAGGGTGGAGCGCTGTTCTCGCTGGCGCTGGCCATGGCCGCGCCGGCGCTGGGCGTGCTGCTCATCGCCAACCTGGGCCTGGCCACGCTGAGCAAGCTGGCGCCCCAGCTCAATCTGTTCGCCATCGGCTTTCCCCTGTTCTTCGGCCTGGGTTTCGTGGCCCTGTACCTGCTGATGCCGGTGATGCAGACCGTGGTGCATCACCTGGTCGAATATGGCGTGAACCTGGCCGGGGATCTGCTGCGCCAGGCCGCGCCGGGCGCGGGCGCCACCTTGTCGGGGAACTGAGGCCATGGCCGAGGACAGCGCACAGGATCGCGACTTACCAGCCTCGAGCAAGCGCCGGCAGCAGGCGCGCGAGAAGGGGCAGGTGGCGCGCTCGAGGGACCTGAGCTCGAGCCTGCTGATGGTCACCACCGCCGCCGCCGTGTATTACGGCGGCGCGTGGTTCTTCGGACATGGCATGCAGGTGCTGCACGAGGGCCTGAGCGTGCCGGCCGCCGCCGCGCACGACCCGCGGCGCATGCTGGAGTTCGCCGCCACGGTGGCGCGCGACGGGCTGCTGGTGGCCCTGCCGCTGCTGTTGCTGAGCGTGGTCGTGTGCATCGCCGGCGGGGTGGCGCTGGGCGGCTGGGTGTTCAGCCTGGAGGCGCTCGCGCCCGACTTCACGCGTCTGGACCCGGTCGCCGGCATCCAGCGCATGTTCTCGATCAGCGGCCTGGTGGAGCTGGGCAAGGCCATGCTCAAGACCGCGGTGATCGGTTCGCTGCTGGCCCTGGTGCTGTGGTCGCGACGTGGCGAGCTGCTGAGCCTGCTGGGCGTGGCGCCCAGCCAGGCGCCGGCGCTGCTGGGCAGCCTGTGCGGCCACGCCTTCGTCTGGCTGGCCTCGGCCACGCTGCTGGTGGCCGCGGTGGATGTTCCCTGGCAGATCGTGCAGCTCAACAAGAAGCTGAAGATGTCGCGCCAGGACCTGAAGGATGAAATGCGCGAGAGCGAGGGCAACCCCGAGGTGCGCCAGCGCCTGCGCGCCCTGCAGCGCGAGCGCGCGCGCCGGCGCATGATGGCCGCGGTGCCCAAGGCCGACGTGGTGGTGACCAACCCGACCCACTTCGCGGTCGCGCTGGGCTACGAGCAGGGGCGCCAGCGCGCGCCGGTGGTGCTGGCCATGGGCGCGGACCGCGTGGCCGCGCGCATCCGCGAGCTGGCCGTCGAGCATGGCGTGGCGGTGGTGGAGGCGCCGCCCCTGGCGCGTGCGCTGTACCGCTACGCGGAGCTGGAGCAGGAGATCCCGGTGAAGCTGTACAACGCCGTGGCGCTGCTGCTGGCCTACGTCTACCAGTTGCGGGCGCTGCCGCAGCAGGCGCGGGCGCCCGCCGACTGGGCGATTCCCGATGATCTCGATACCTCGGCCGACGCGGCCATGCCGGTGCACTGACCATGGCGACTTCCGCTTCCCCCGCCGCCGGCGCCAACTCCGCCGGCGCCTCCCTGCGCGCGCGCCTGATGCGCCTGGACTGGCGCCTGCTGGCGGCGCCGCTGCTGGTGGTGATGATCCTCATGATGCTGGTGGTGCCGCTGCCCACCTTCGTGCTGGACGTGCTGTTCACCTTCAACATCACCCTGTCGCTGATCATCCTGCTGGTCACCCTGTACCTGACGCGGCCCCTGGATTTCGCCGCCTTTCCCACGGCGATCCTGCTGACCACGCTGCTGCGGCTCTCGCTGAACGTGGCGGCGGCGCGGGTGATCCTGCTCAACGGCCAGAGCGGCGCGGGAGCCGCCGGACAGGTGATCGAGTCCTTCGGCCAGTTCGTGGTCGGCGGCAACTACGCCGTGGGCATCATCATCTTCGCCATCCTGGTGGTGATCAACTTCGTCGTGATCACCAAGGGCGCCGGGCGCATCGCCGAGGTCAGCGCGCGCTTCACCCTGGACGCGATGCCGGGCAAGCAGATGGCCATCGACGCCGACCTCAACGCCGGGCTCATCGACCAGGACGAGGCGCGTCGGCGCCGCGCGGACATCGCCCAGGAGGCCGATTTCTTCGGGGCCATGGACGGCGCCAGCAAATTCGTGCGCGGCGACGCGGTGGCGGCCATCCTGATCCTGTTCATCGACCTGCTGGGCGGGTTGATCATCGGCGTGCTCATGCACGGGCTGAGCCTGTCGCAGGCGGCGCAGAACTACACCCTGCTGTCCATCGGGGACGCGCTGGTGGCGCAGATTCCCTCGCTGGTCATCTCCATCGCCGCGGGCATCGTGATCAGCAACGTGTCCACCGGGCAGGACGTGGGCCTGCAACTGGTGGGCCAGCTGTTCCGCCACAAGCGCGTGCTGGGCATCGCGGCGGGCATCCTGGGGCTGATCGGCCTGGTCCCGGGCATGCCGCACCTGTCCTTCCTGCTGGCCGCGGGCGTGCTGGGCGGGGTGCTGTGGCTGCGCGAGCGCCGGGAACAGCGCGAGGCCGCGGCACCCGCCGCGGCGGCCGCGCCGGCGGCCGCGGCCAGCACCGAGCCGGAGGAGGTGAGCTGGTCGCAGATCGAGCCGGTGGACACCCTGGCCCTGGACGTGGGCTACCGCCTGATCGCCCTGGTGGACCGCACGCAGGGCGGCGAGCTTCTCGCGCGCATCCGGGGGGTGCGGCGCAAGTTCGCGCAGGAACTGGGCTTCCTGGTGGCCGCCGTGCATATCCGCGACAACCTGGAATTGCGCCCCGGGGGCTACCGCATCGCCCTCAAGGGGGTGGAGATCGGCGCCGGCGAGGTGTTTCCGGACATGCTCATGGCGATCAACCCCGGCCAGGTCAGCGGCAATCTGCAGGGCCAGCCCACCACGGATCCGGCCTTCGGCCTGCCGGCGGTGTGGATCCAGCCCGGCCAGCGCGACACCGCGCTGGCCATGGGCTACACGGTGGTCGATCCCAGCACGGTGATCGCCACCCACCTGCACCACCTGCTGCAGTCGCACGCGGCGGACCTGCTGGGGCGCGAGGAGGTGGAAGGCCTGCTGTCGCACCTGTCGGAGCGCTCGCCCAAGCTGGTGGAGGACCTGGTGCCCAAGCTGCTCAGCGCCGACCGGCTGCGCAAGGTGTTGCAGAACCTGCTGGCCGAGGGGGTGCCCATCCGCGACATGCGCACCATCGCCGAGGTGCTGGCCGAGCATGCGCAACAGGTGACGGACACCGACGAGTTGACGGCGCGGGTGCGCCAGGCCCTGGGTTCGTTCATCGTGCAGTCGCTCAGCGGAGCCAACCGGGAACTGGCGGCGGCGGTGCTCGAGCCGCAGCTGGAACAGATCCTGCTTGCCAGCCTGCGCGCGGACCCGGCGCAGGCCGCGGTGGAGCCGGGGCTGGCGCAGCGCCTGATGGATCGCGCACGGGACATGATGCAGCGCATGGAGTCGCAGGGGGCCAGCCCCGTGCTGCTGACGGTGGCGCCGCTGCGCCAGTTCCTGGCGCGCCTGCTGGCGCGGTCGGCGCCGCGCCTGCGTGTGTTGTCCTATGCCGAAGTGCCTGATCACAAGCAGGTGCGCATCACCCAAACGCTCGGAGCCTAAGCCGTGAAAATCAAACGCTACACCGGGACCAGCACGCGCGAGGTGCTCGCGCGCATCCGCGGCGACCTGGGCCCCGATGCGGTGATCCTGTCCAACCGCGAGATCGTCGGTGGCGTGGAGCTGATGGCCGCGGTGGACTTCGACGCCTCCAGCCTGCAGCCCGAGCCCGACGCCGATGCGGGGCAGGGGGCGCAGCCGGTCCTCGCGCCGCAGGCGCGGCAGTCGGGCGCGTCGGCGCCACGCGGTGCGCCCTCGGGCACGCGCTCCGCGGCCGCGCCGACCGCGTCGACCACCGCGCAGGCGGGGCGCGCGGGCGTCGTGAACCCGTCGCCGCGCCAGCAAACCGTCGCTGCCGCGGCGCCGCGCGGGGCGGGCAGGCCGCCCTCCGCGCCTGTCTCTTCCCCATCATCCGCATCGTCCACGGCCCCCGCGGCCGAGGCTCGCGAAGCCCCGGCCCCGCCGCCCGTGTGGGCCGGGGAGATCCGCGACCTGCGCGACGAGCTGGAGCAATTGCGGGAATGGGTGCGCGCCAGCGTGGCGCAGGCGCCCGTGGGTTCTCCCTCGGCCATCGAGCTGCGCCTGCAGGCGCTGGGCCTGGATGCGCGCGCCGCGCGCGAGGCGGCGGCCGGCGCCAGGGACCTGGACCAGGCGCTGGACGACTGGCTGGCCGGCGTGGAGCTGCGCCAGGAGCCGATGAGCGAACCCGGCGTGTACGCGCTGGTGGGCGCGACCGGCGTGGGCAAGACCACCACCATCGCCAAGATCGCCGCCCGCCTGGTGCTGCGCCATGGCACGGATTCGGTGGCGCTGGTGACCACCGATACCTACCGCATCGGCGGGGTCGAGCAGTTGCGCATCTACGGGCGCATCCTCGGCGTGCCGGTGGCCGTGGCGCGCGACGCGGCCGAACTGCGGGCGCAGCTGCAGGAGTTCGCCGAGCGACGTTTCGTGCTGGTCGACACCATCGGCCTGAGCCCGCGCGACGCGCGCCTGGCCGAGCAGCTGCGCTGGCTGGGCGAGCAGGGCACCGCGGTGCGCGCCTTGCTGCTGCTGGGGGCCGGGATGAGCCTGGCCGTGTACGAGCAGGCCTGGCAGACCTACCGCGAGCTGCCCCTGGCGGGTTGCATCCTGACCAAGCTGGACGAGACGGGCGCCTTCGGTGCCGCGCTGCAATGGCTGCGCGAGCATGCGCAGCCCCTGTGGTTCTATACGGACGGACAGCGGGTCCCGGAGGACCTGCACGCGCCGGAGGTCGCTAAGATGAAGGCCTTGCTGCAAGGCGGGCCGGCCGGGGGGCGCGCGGGACAAGCCGCGTCGCGCCCGGGCCGGGATGATGCCGCACCTGCCATCGCCAACAGCCGCTGAGGATCGCCATGGATCAAGCCGAAGGATTGCGCCGCCTGAACAGGCGGGCCACCAAGGTGATCACGGTCGCCAGCGGCAAGGGCGGGGTGGGCAAGACCAACGTGGTCGCCAACCTGGCCATCAGCCTGGCACGCGGCGGCAACCGGGTGCTGGTGTTCGATGCCGACCTGGGCCTGGGCAACATCGACATCCTGCTCGGGCTGACGCCGCGTTTCAACATCTCCCATGTGCTGTCGGGCGAGAAGACCCTGCAGCAGGTGCTCGTGCGCGGCCCGCAGGACATCTGGGTGCTCCCGGCCTCCAGCGGGGTCAGCTCCATGGCCGCGCTGGACGCGCGCAGCCAGTCGCGCCTGATCGACGCGGTCAGCGCGCTGGACCTGCAGGTGGATTACCTGCTGGTCGACTGCGCGGCCGGCATCTCGGGCGACGTGCTGACCTTCAGCCGGGCGGCCCAGGAGTTGATCGTGGTGCTGTCCAACGAGCCCGCCTCGGTGGCCGATGCCTATGCCCTGATCAAGGTGCTGTCCCGGCAATATGCGCAGCGGCGCTTCCACCTGCTGCCCAACATGGTGCGCGACGCCCGCGAGGGCCAGGCGCTGTTCGCCAAGATCACCGGCGTCAGCGACCGCTACCTGGACGTGTCGCTGGACCTGGCGGGCAGCATTCCGCTGGACGCCGCGCTGCGCGCGGCGGTGCGCGCGCAGCGAGCCGTGGTGGAGTCGGCGCCGGCCAGTCCCTCGGCACAGGCCTTCGGCGCCCTGGCCGAGCGGGTTCGGTCCTGGCCCATGCCCGAGGGGCCCAGCGGCCAGCTGGAATTCTTCATGGCCCAGTGGCTGCAGCCCGATGCCGCGGCCTCCTCGAGCTGAAGCGGCGGGTACGAGCCAGTGCGCGAAGCCATGAAAGCCGTGGTCTATGCCCCCCAGGAGACGCGCGAGCAGCGTCTGGGGCGGCATCTGCCGCTGGTGCGGCGCATCGCCGCGCAGATGGCCGCGCAGCTTCCCGCCTCGGTGGACATCGCCGACCTGGAGCAGGCGGGCATGATCGGCCTGTGGGACGCCCTCGAGCGCGGGCAGGACCACGCGCCGGCCCAGTTCGGCGCCTATGCGGCGATCCGCATCCGCGGCGCCATCTACGACGAACTGCGCCGCCAGGACTGGCTGCCGCGCCGCAGCCGGGCGCAGGAGCGATCCATCCAGCGCGCCATGCAGGCGCTGACCCAGTCGCTGGGGCGCCCGCCCGAGGACATCGAGGTGGCCTCCCAGCTGGGATGGACCCTGGAGCATTACCACGCGGCGCTGGCCCAGAGCAGCCTGCAACTGGTGTACCTGGACGACCTGGCCCCCGCCGAGGGGCGCGACTTCTCCGACCAGCATGCCGATGAGTCCATCGCCCGGCCCGACCAGGCGCTGCAGGACGAGCAGCTCGAGCGCGATCTGCAGGCGGCCATCGGCAGGCTGCCCGAGCGCGAACGCCTGATCCTTTCGCTGTACTACCAGGAGGACCTGCAACTCAAGGAGATCGGCGAAGTGCTCGAGGTCAGCGAGTCGCGCGTGTGCCAGCTGATGAAGCAGGCCGTGATGCGCCTGCGCGCCAGCCTGCGCGACCACGGCGCTGCGCCGGCTCGCTGAACCTGCCGCTCGCGGGCCCGACATGGACTTCCTGAGCATCGTCGGACTGGTGGTGGCGATCGGCTCGATCGTGCTCGGGCAATTGCTCGAGGGCGGTCACCTGGCGTCGATCCTGCAGCCCACGGCGTTCCTGATCGTGATCGGGGGCACCGTGGGCGCGGCCATGCTGCAGTATCCGCTGCCGGTGTTCATGCGCTCGATCCGCATGCTGCCCTGGGTGGTGCGCCCGCCGCTGCTGGACCCCGAGGGGGCCATCCGGGACATCGTGCAGTACAGCGAGCTGGCCCGGCGCAACGGCCTGCTGGCGCTGGAATCGACCATCGACGACATCGACGATCCCTTCCTGCGTCGGGGCCTGCAGTTGCTGGTCGACGGCGCCGACCCGGCGAAAATCCGCGCCACCCTGGAGAACGAGATCCAGGCGGTCGAGCATCACGACAGCCAGGCGGCCAAGGTGCTGGAGTCGGCCGGCGGCTACGCGCCCACGGTGGGGATCCTGGGCGCGGTGCTGGGCCTGATCCACGTGATGGAGAACCTGGCCGACCCGAGCAAGCTCGGGGCCGGGATCGCGGTGGCCTTCGTCGCCACGATCTACGGGGTGGGGTCTGCCAACTTGTTTTTTCTGCCGGTTGCGAACAAGATGAAAAATATCGTGCATGAGCGCGCGAAACTGCAGGAATTGGTGGTCGACGGCCTGGTGGCCATCGCCGAAGGGGAGAATCCGCGCATGATCGAGGGACGCCTGCAGGGTTATTTCGCGCATTGAGGGCGGGTGCCGCGCCGCGGCGCCGGAGCCGGGAGGACGCAACGTGATGGCAGCGCAGGATGGAATCGACGGCGTCGGACGCATCCAGCCCGGCGGCCCTTTGCGCCCGGTAGGGGGTACGCAGGATTCGGGCTCTCCCGCGCGGCGCCGCCGCCCGCCGGACGAGCAGCCGCCGCCGGAGCAGGGGGAGCAGGAGCAGGGGCAGGCACCCGCGACGCCGCCGGGGCCCGACACCACGCGCGGGCGGCACATCGACGAATTGGCCTGAGCGCATCGGGCTGGACAACGGGGAAGAGAATCTCGAACATGATCACCGTATTGCTGGCGCTGGGCCTGTTCATCGTGCTGATGCAGCTCGGGCTGATGAGCCTGGTGCGCCGTCTGGCGCAGCAGCTCGAGCTCGAACGCTCTCGCATCGACAAGCTCGAGCGGGTGCGTCTGGGGCGCCGGCCGGAGGCCGCCGATGCCGGGGATTTCGCCTCCACGCTGGGCGGCGAGCCCACGCGGCCCGCGCCCGCGCCGGCGGCTGCCCCGGCACGCGGGCCGGCTTCCGCGGCGAGGAACGAGACGGGTGGCGCCATGGCGGTACCGGCGGCCTCGCCGGCGCTGGTGCCCTCGAGGCCCGACGCGACCGCGGCCCCGGATGCGCCCGTCGCTGCGGCGGGCTCCGTGGTGGCGCCCGCCGCCGGTGGCCCGCAGGCCCCCGGCGCCGCGGCTCCCGAGCGGGTGGATCCGGCCGAGTTGCGCGGCGAGATGCTGGGCCTGATGCGCCAGCTGGTCGACCAGGGTCTGAGCGTGCGCGAGATCGCGGCGCGCTGCGGACTCAGCGAGGCCGAGGCCGAACTCATGCTCAGCCTGCACGGAGCCGGCCATGCCTGAAGCCGACCCGGCGCCGCGAGCGTCCTGAGCCCGCTCGCGCGCCAGCATGGGAACCACCGCCGGACCCTTGCCGCCCATGCTGCCGACCCAGGTCGGCAGCACCGGTTCGTTTCCGGCGCGCCTGGCTCCACTGGCGGGCAGCCAGAGCGTGCCCCTGGCCCTGCCTCCAGGCGCGCGGGTGGTGGCGGAGGTGGTGCAGGCCCAGACCGACGGGCAGGTGTTGTTGCGCCTGGGCCAGACCCTGCTGGCCGCCACGCTGCCCGGGCAGCATCAGGTGGGCGAGCAGCTGCCGCTGATCGTGCTCAGCGAGCCGGGGTCGCAGCCCGCCTTGCTGCTGGCTCCTCAGAACGCCGCGCCCGCCACCCAATCGGAGCTGTCCTCCACGGCCCAGTTGCTGGCGCGCCTGCAGCAGCAGCCGGCGCAGACCCTGCGTGCGACCGAGCCGCTGTGGCCTCAGCCCACCGGCGCGGCTTCCGCGGGGTTGGCGCAGGCGCTGGCCGACGGCGTGCGCAACAGCGGCCTGTTCTATGAAAGCCACCTGGCGGCCTGGGTGCAGGGAGACTTGCCGGCGCAGGCCTTGTTGCAGGAGCCGCAGGGCCGTCTGTCCGCCCTGGCGCAGGCCGGGCCGGGGACGCAGCAGGCGGGTGCCGCCGGGGATGCCCCCGCGGGGGCGCCCGCGGGGGCTCCAGGCCATGCGCCGGGCGTGGCGCCGGGGGCTTCCTCCGCGCAGGCGCCGTCCGCGGCGGGCGCGCCGGGCGCCGCCCAGCCGGGGGGCACCC